>JAQVWF010000021.1 GCA_028698615.1 Syntrophorhabdaceae bacterium | reverse complement strand
AAATAGGTGCTTCTGAGGTATTACTGCATGCCGCATGGCTTCGGTATTCCCATGTTATGCTGCAGGCAGCAATTTGTGACCCTGCGATGCATCTGTTTGTTATCAAATGGTTTTGTATTGATAAGTGCTGTTATTTCAGCAAGCTAATATCATTGACAATGCGCGCTGTAAATACTACTATTTCGAAAATTACCGCTTGCAGTGTACTGTTTGGTATCAAGAAAGAAGAGTATGACGGAATTCATCAAATCAACGGCTCTGTTACTTGTCCTCCTTAACCCCTTTCTGGTCATCGTTTACCTTATTGATGTCGTGGAGAAGCTGGACAGGCGGCAATTCACCCAGGTGATCATTCGCGGCGGGCTGATCGCAACGGTAGTCTTCCTGTGCTTCGCTATTCTTGGGGACGTCGTGTTCACCAGCGTTGTGCAGGCGGAGTTCGCTTCCTTCCAGATCTTCGGGGGTATAGTCTTTCTTCTCATCGGTCTCCAGTTCGTCTTTCGCGGCCCCACTGCAATCGAGATACTCCGAGGCGATTCAAAACAACTTGCAGGCGCAATCGCGATGCCTGTGCTCATCGGGCCGGGTACTATCAGCGCCAGCATCATCGTAGGGAAAAGGCTTGCTCCCCTCGCTGCGTGCGCCGCCGTGTTTACGGCAGTCAGCGTTTTCATTCTGATTATTGTGGGTCTCAAGGTAGTGCACGATTTTGCGCGCCCAAGGCGGGAGGCTCTGATTAAGAAGTACATCGAGATCACAGGACGAATCACAGCATTGTTCATCGGAACCGTCTCTGTTGAGATGATCATGCAGGGGGTTCGGACCTGGGCAGATAAGTTCTGAAGATCGAAATCACCGAACATATGTTCCAAACGACGCTTGACGGCGCGCCTGAATGCCGCGTCATGTCACCTTCGAGGTTGACGTAAAGGTCTCCAGCGGTTGGTTCCGGTGAAGGTCAAGGGTGCATCCTATTTCCTATGGCCTCTCTTATCAAACACCTTCTCCATCTTCCTGACCACTTCCGGCGATTCGAGTTCCGTCATGCCGAAAAAGAGATAGGAGAAATTGTCCGCCAGGATCTCCTCGGGATGAATGGTGTAATCGGTGTTCTTGCCGATCTGTTCAAAGAAGCCGCCAAGCTCCGATTCATCGTAAAGGTCGGGCCTGGTACCCTTGAGCAGTGTCGGCTTGCGTCCGGGACCGTTGTCCCTGGCAACGGCAAGAAAGGCTACCTGAAGATAGTCGAAGAAATGTTCGCTGTGGGCCTTCTGATATTTCTCGACCCTGGAATACAGAATTGGCAGCACCAGGAGGTTTTTCTTACCGGTCCTCACGGATATGCAAAATTCATTTACGGGCGAATCGGGATTTGTTATTTTCCGGTCCTTCAGTGTCTCCGGGAATTCGAATGGCGGGCATTGTTTAAAGCCGATGGTATTGTATAGCTCGTCGCGAAGCTGAGGATTCCGGTGTGTTATGATGTGAAAGAGTTCGTGGGAGAGGAGCGTGCAAAGAGTCACGGGGTCTGCGTCAAGCATCGCCCGTGGGATCACGATGGCTCCGCCGCGTGTATAGGCCGCGCCGCCCTCTTCGTTTCCGGTGGTTTTTACGAGATACATCATTTCGGGCAGGAAAGATGTGAACCGTTCCAGTTTGGCTTCCACCGCCGCGATGATAGGCCGCATCCGCTCCTGGTCGTCCTTCTCCCATGGCAGAACGTTGCTCGATACGAAGTCCAGGAATTGCTTTTCCGTGACGTTTGCGTCCGTTCTCATGCGGCAAGACCTGTCAAATGGGCTCATCTGTTCAATATAAGTGTCCTTTGCAGTGAGTATCGCCTTTGCCTGTTCGAGGGTGGCAAACATAAAAAAGGGTTTCTCCGCGGCGCGGGCATGTGTACAAGAGATGACCGCGATGATGAGCACAAATAACAGGGTCTTTAAGACAGTTTTCATATGCACGCTCCCTTATCGTGAAAGCTCATGGCATTGGATGACGGGGCAGTGGTCTTTCTCCATGGCGTCATGCGACAAAAAGGTTCCTGGTGGCGAAGCTGGGATCGCTGGTCAGGTTTACTCCGATGCGGCGAAGACCGGCCTCGTCCCCGGGGGTCGGTATGTGCGTCATGTGCACTTCGCAATCGCGGAGGTCCTTGAGCTTTTCCAGGGCAAGCTTCGCTGCCGGGTTGGTCATGGTGCTTACGGAAAGGACTATGAGTGCCTCCTCCAGGTCGAGACTCACGGAACGTTCGTTGAGTATGCGTGTCTTCAGGTTGCGCACCGATTCGGTGACGTATTCGGGCAGCAATGTCAGCTGCTCGGGGATACCCGCCAGGTGCTTGATCGCGTGAATGATGAGACTGGTCGCAGCATGCATCAGGGGAGAGTTGTTTCCCGTTATGATGGTACCGTCCTTCAGTTCGATGGAAGCCCCGCAGAATATGCCCTCGTTTCCCTTGTTCGCTGTCTGTGCAGCCAAAGCGGCCTGGCGCGCCGGTGCGACAACCTCGCGGTCTTCCTGATCGAGCTTGAATTCCTTCATGAACAATTCCGCCTTCTGGACGGTCTCCTTCTCGGCGAAACCCATGGCGTACTCGCAGCGATAACGAAAGAACCTGCGGATGATCTCCTGCTTCGATGCCTCCTTGACCACGTCGTCATCGACGATAGCGAAGCCGACGCGGTTCACGCCCATGTCGGTGGGTGACTTGTAGAAGGATTCACCCCCCGTTATCTTCTCCATGATCCTGTAGAGAACGGGAAAAACCTCGACATCGCGGTTGTAATTGATAGATGTTTTGCCGTAGGCCTCCATGTGAAAGGGATCGATGAGGTTGAAGTCCTTGATGTCCGCGGTGGCCGCTTCATAGGCGACGTTGACGGGATGCTTCAGAGGCAGGTTCCAGACGGGGAAGGTCTCGAACTTGGCGTACCCCGATCGAATGCCCCGTTTATAATCATGGTAGAGCTGAGAGAGACACGTTGCGAGTTTGCCGCTTCCCGGCCCCGGTCCGGTGACTATGACGAGAGGTTTGTCGGATTCCACGTACTCATTGGCGCCGTAACCTTCGTCGCTGACTATGGTATCCACATCGGTGGGGTAGCCTCTCGTAAACCGATGGGTGTAAACCTTGATGCCCCGGCGCTCCAGCTTGTTCTTGAAATGAACAGCCGCCGGCTGATTATCGAAGCGGGTTATTATGACCCCGAGGACACTTATTTCCCAACCGCGCAGCTCGTCGATAAGCTTCAAGGCATCGGCATCGTAGGTGATGCCGAAATCCGCCCGTATCTTCTTGCGTTCGATGTCGCCGGCATATATGCACAGAAGGAGGTCAGCCTTGTCTTTAAGCTGTGTCAGGAGGCGCATCTTGACGTTGGGATCGTAGCCCGGCAGGACCCTTGCGGCATGATGATCAAAAAGAAGCTTTCCTCCGAATTCAAGATACAACTTGTCGTGAAATCTCTTGACCCGTTCAAGGATCTCCCGCGTCTGTTCCTGAAGGTATTTATCGTTGTCAAAGCCCTGTTTGAGGTTCATCCTTGTCCCTTCGTCATTTGTGGCCGGGGGGCGCACGGCTGTATCGGTTCGATCACGTCTATTTTTTTGCAGGCTCCGCGGCGATCTTCGCCCATGAGTCGCGCAGGGAGACGATTCGGTTAAAGACTGGTCTTTCCGGGAGCGAATCCTTCATGTCGACACAAAAATAACCGATCCGCTCGAATTGATACTTGCTCTCTGCCGCCGCCGAGGCCAGGCCCGGCTCGACGTACGCGGTGGCTACTTCGAGAGACCCCGGGTTGAGAAGGTCCGAGAACTCGCCCTCGGTACCGGCCGGGTCAGGGACCCTGAAAAGCCTGTCGTAAAGACGGACCGTCGCCGGTATGGCGTGCGCGGCTGAAACCCAGTGGATGACGCCCTCAACCTTGCGGCCGTCGGACGGCGCCGCGTTCTTCGTCTCGGGGTCATAGGTGCAGTGAAGTTCGCTGACCTCTCCCGTCGCCGGGTCCTTGACCGTGGAGACGAACCTGATGACGTAGGAGTTTCTCAGGCGCACTTCCCGTCCGGGGCCGAGGCGTTTATACTTCCTCGGAGGGTTCTCCATAAAATCGTCACTCTCTATGTAGAGAACCCGCGAAAAGGGTACCTTTCTCGTCCCCATTTCAGGTTGTTTAGGGTGATTGGCACATTCCATCTCCTCGACCTGCCCCTCGGGATAGTTGTCGATGATCAGCTTGAGGGGCCGCAAAACGGCCATGGTGCGCGGTGCCCGCTCATTGAGGTCTTCGCGGACGCAGTGTTCCAGCAGGGCGATATCGACGAGGTTGTCGTTCTTTGCAACGCCGATCCTCGAGCAGAATTCCCTGATCGCCTCCGGGGTATAGCCGCGGCGCCGCATTCCGGCGACGGTGGGCATGCGGGGATCGTCCCAGCCGCTCACCAAATGACCTTCCACGAGTTCGATGAGCCTGCGCTTGCTCAGCACCGTGTAAGTGAGGTTGAGGCGCGCGAACTCTATCTGCCGCGGTCTTGGGTCCTCTATGAGTTCACCCACGAACCAGTCGTAAAGGGGCCGGTTGTTCTCGAACTCCAGGGTGCATATGGAATGGGTGATCTTCTCGATGGAATCCGAAAGGCAATGGGCAAAATCGTACATGGGGTAAATGACCCAGCCATCGCCGATGCGGTAGTGGCCTGACCGCTTGATCCTGTAGATCACGGGGTCGCGCATGGTGATGTTGGGTGATGCCATGTCGATCTTTGCCCGCAGGACGTGGCTGCCGTCCTCGAAATCGCCCGCCCTCATCCTGGAAAAGAGGTCAAGGTTCTCCTCGACGGATCTGTCGCGATAGGGACTGTTCTTTCCCGGCTCCGTAAGTGTGCCCCGGTATGCCCGTATCTCATCGGCGCTGAGGCCACAGACGTAGGCTTTTCCCCTTCGAATGAGGGTCAGGGCGAACTGGTAGAGCTTTTCGAAATAATCGGATGCGAAGAAGAGCCGGTCCTGCCAGTCGAAGCCGAGCCACCGGATATCATTCTGAATGGATTCGACGAATTCCAGCGATTCACCTGCGGGATCGGTGTCATCCATGCGCAGATTGCACGTCCCTTTGTACTGGGAGGCGATCCCGAAATTGAGGCAGACGGACTTGGCGTGTCCTATATGAAGATACCCGTTCGGCTCCGGCGGAAAACGGGTCGCCACCCCAGCATGTTTGCCTGCCCTGACGTCATTGTCGATGATCTCTCTGATAAAATCGCTTTGTGGGGAAACGTCTTGTTCTGTCATGATAGGTTTTCCTCGAATTCGCTGCCTCTTTTTGGGTTCCCGCTGAGTTCTCGTGTTTCCAATTCGAACCGGGGCCGACCATTTCTTACCATAAACAGCCCTTTTTTTCAATGCGTTATGGGCTTGCCCGGGTTCGGCGCCAACGGCATTTACCCGTTAACAGAGGACCTGCGATATGCTTTGTATATTATGGACCGAAAAGATGGTCGCCGCCTCGAAAACCCTTTGGGGGATCGTCTAACGGCAGGACGCAAGGCCCTGGACCTTGCTATCGAGGTTCGAATCCTTGTCCCCCAGCCAATAAAAGACCGCTGCAATCGCTTGAGAGCGAAAGACGCATTCTCTAAGGAAAAGGTCTGTGGTTTCTTCAACCCTCAGGCGACTCAAGCCGTCTTCCCCGTTGTCTTGATTTTCCCGGCTGATCTGTTTTATTCTTCCCGTTATGAAGCTTGTTATTCTTGGGACCGGAACGGCTATTCCTCGTGTTGAGAGGGGGTCTTCGGCGTATTTCGTGACCACCCGCGGTGCGAACGTCCTTGTCGACGTGGGGCCGGCGGTTGTGAGACGGCTGCTGGAAAGGGGTTATGAGGTGGATGACGTGGACATCATAGCCCTTACACATTTTCATGTGGACCATACCGCAGACCTTTCCACCTTTTTCTTTGCCTGCAACTACGGGAGGGTCTCCCGCACGAAGCCGCTGACGATCATAGGCGGGAAGGGCCTTGCGCGGTTTTACCGGGGGCTTTGCGCAGTCTATCCATGGGTCGCACCGAAATCCTATGATCTGACGATAAAGAGACTGGTCAACGGCTCTCTCCAGGTTTCGGGGCTCACGATCACGACAGCCCCGGTGAACCACAACCCGGAAAGCATCGCCGTCAGGCTCGACGAAAAGAGATCCATCACTTTTTCCGGCGACACCGATGTTTCCCGCAACCTTGTCCGACTAGCCCGCAGGACCGACACCCTTGTCGCCGAATGTGCCTTTCCCGAACGCAAGGTGAAGGGACACCTCAACCTTGCCGCTCTCGATGGGATCGTTCAGAGGACACAGCCAAAGTGTGTCATCCTCACCCACCTCTATCCCGATTGGGACGATTGGCCCGGCGTTCTCCACGCTCCATACCTCCTCGGGGAGGACGGTATGGAGATGGAGGTATAAAGATGGTTCCAGGTTCCATGTTCCAGGTCCCACGTTAAAGACAAAGAGAGGATGTTCTTGATTGGCGGCCTGCGTTGTTCATGCAGTGCCACCTCTGGAGTATTTCGCTTCTTTCCGTGGAAAAATGTGCTTGTATCGTATACAATCAGGAAAATGGCAAAATTCAACAGGGAGCAAAGCGGGAGATATGTCTTTGTCTACCGGGGGGAGCCGGTTGATACAGGGGAGCTTGTCGCCGGCATCCGTAAGCCCGCCAGGAGGTTCCCGGGGGGCCGCGGAGCACCAGGTATCTTCGAGCTCGGGGGCAGGATGGTCGTTTGCAGGCAATACCTTCACGGCGGCTGGCTTCGGGGGATAACAGGCGAGATGTTCCTCAGCCAGGGCAGGGCGCTCCGTGAGCTTGAGGTAACAGCGTATCTGGAAGAGAAGGGGTTTCCCGTGGTCAGTCCTGTCGGCTACGTGGTGGAGAGGCAGGCATCCTCCCGAAAACTCTACTTCCTGTCCCTTCTCCTGCCGGACGCCCGGGACCTCATGACATACTTCGCATCTGCGGGAAGGAAGGAACGCCTGCGAATGTCGAAAAGGCTCGCCGCCGACCTTTTCGAGATGGGTCGGCTGGGAGTCTATCACCCCGACCTGCACCTCAGGAACGTGCTGGTTGCCCCCATGGGGGAGCTCTTCTTCCTCGACTTCGACAAAGCATACCACAAAGAGGTCGGATCGAACGATTACGAAAGAATGTTCTGGCGCCTCGACCGGTTCGTCAGAAAATATGCCCCCCTTTTTGGCCGCGCCATTGACGACAGCGAGCGGCTCATCTTTCTGAGGACATACGAGCGCCTCTCCGGCGATAGGATAATGAACAGAATGGCGCAGAAGCGCCACAAAATGGAGCAAACCTCAAAACTCGGCTGGACCATAGACCGTTTTCTCTATGGAAGAAAAAAGACCTGAAGAGGCCGCATATGGTTTTGTACAAGACCACGTTGATGCGCGCCGACATTCGTCACTCTCGTCCCCTTCAAGCTATTCAAGCCCGTCTTTTCCTTCCCCAGCGTTGGTGGACCCAGAACCATTCGTCGGGGTACTGGCGGATTATGTCTTCGAGGAAGGCGTTGATCTTGCGGGTATTTCTAGCCATGAGGTCTTCGATGTTGCCCTCGCGCTCCATGACGATGGGCTCGCCGCACATGATGGTGTAGCGCAGAAACCCCTTGCGCACGGGGTAGCAGGGGACTACCTGGCAACCTGTCTTCATCGCGATCATGGCGGTGCCTTTCGATGTGGGGACCTTCTGGCCGAAGAAGTCGACGAAAACACCCCGGGACCTCTTCTCCCGCTGATCGCCCAGGATGGCAATGATGGCGTTCTTCTTGAGGAGGCGCATGACCTCCCTCGCGGTGTTGGCGTTGACGATGATGGTGAGGCCCGTCGATTCCCTGAGGCGATTGAGGAAGGTGTTCAGCCGGGCATGTTTCTTAAGGGGTCTCGCCAGTGCGACCACGGGCTGGTTGAGAAGCTTTGATGTAATTCCCATGATCTCCCAGTTCCCGAAGTGAAAGGTGAGTGCGATCACGCCCCGTCCTGCTGCGAGGGTTCCCTCAACGATGTGCTTTGGTTCAAGGGAGAACCTTTGGGGTACCTCGTCGGGGGGAAGAAAGGGGACGAGGATCAGTTCGATCATGTTGGTGCCGAGCTTTTGAAAGCAGCTCAGGGCAATACCCCTGGCCTCATCGCGGGATATCTCGGGGAAGGCCCTCTGTATATTGGAGATGGCGATATTCCGGCGTCTTCTCAGAATAGTGAAGCCAATCCTTCCGAACCACCTGCCTGTGCCCAGTCGGGCACTCTCGGGCAGGGCCATAAGGCAGCATTGCAGTGCTTTTATAAAGGCGATAATGACGATGTCTGCTATCAAACCAACCTATTTCAGATCATCGGGTTTGATCGGCAGGGCTTCCTCGATGAGCATTACGGGAATGCCGTCCCGTATGGGATAAAGAAGACCGCAGGAAGCGCAGGCAAGCCCTTCCTGGGAAGCCGTCAAGGCAAGGTCGCCTTTACATTTGGGACAACAGAGGATCTCAAGCAAATCCTGGCTGATGGTCATTCTTCTTCCTTCCTTCTGATCAATCTGTATTTTCGCCGTTGTTCTTCTTCATGGCAGGCTCAAGAATGTCGCCCAGAGTGGAGAAAGCACCCGTGTTCTCCACTCGTGTCTCCGTGGGGGTCCGGTTCTCCCTCTTCCTGAGCACTCTGGTGCTGAGCGCAATCCTCTTTTCCTTTTCGTCTATATTGAGAATGGCCGCCTGTATCTTGTCATCGAGGGTGAAGACCTCGGAGGGCTGTTTTCCCTGGAGCTCATCCATCTCCGAGATATGGATGAGGCCTTCGATCCCCTCTTCTATCTCGACGAATACACCGAAATCGGTAATGCTGGTGATATGACCGTCCACCACGTCACCTGTCGAATAACGGCTTGCCACCCCTTTCCAGGGGTCTTCCTTGAGACGTTTGATGCTGAGCGAGAATTTCTTCTGGACCTTGTCGATATTGAGGACGAGCGCGTCGATGGTGGCGCCTTTCTTGAACTGGTCCTGTGATGTCTTTTTTCTTCGCGACCAGGAGAGCTCCGACATATGGACAAGTCCGTCGATACCGTTGCCGATGCCGACAAACATGCCGAATTCGGTGAAGTTCTTGACCTTGCCTTTAACGATAGAACCCGCCGGATAATTCACCTCAAGCTCGTCCCAGGGATCGGGAGCCAGCTGTTTCAGCCCGAGAGAGATACGTTTTTTATCGAGATCGATCTTCAGGACGACGAGCTCGAGGGCATCGCCCTTGTTGACGAGCTTGGAGGGGTTCTTGAACTTCTTGTCCCAGCTCATCTCGCTGACGTGAAGCAACCCTTCGAGTCCCTGCTCCAGCTCGACGAACGCCCCGTATTCCACGATTCCCACCACCTTGCCTTTGACCCTGGTTCCGACGGGGTATTTTTCATCTATCTTCAGCCAGGGATCGGTCTTGAGCTGCTTCATGCCTATGGAAACACGCCCCTTTTCCGTATCGATGGCAATGATCTTGACCTTTACCTCGTCCCCTATCCTCAGATATTCCTTGGGATGGGTGATCTTTCCCCAGGTAATGTCGTTTATGTGGAGAAAACCGTCAACGCCGCCGAGGTCGACAAAGGCCCCGTAATCGGTGATGTTCCTGACAAACCCATATATGATCTGGCCGTCTTTGACGTTCTTCCAGAATTCCTGCCGCTTCCTGTCCCTTTCTTCCTCGAGGAGAACCCGTCTCGAAAGGATGATGCTGCCTTTTCTCCGGTTGGACTTGATGACCTTGAACTTGAGGCTCCTTCCCACAAACGAAGAAGGGTTCTTCACGGGCTTGATGTCGACTTGCGAGAGCGGCAGAAAGGCGCTGATCCCCATGTCGACGATGAACCCGCCCTTGACCTCGTTCATGATGTGGCCTTCCAGGGGAGTACCGTCATTGAGAGACTTATCGATCTTTTCCCAGGTCTTGACCTCGTCAACCCTCTTTTTTGACAGCCTCAAGAGACCCGATTCTCTTTCGCGGCCGACGACCATCACTTCCACTTCATCGTCAACGTTGATGGGCTGGGCCTCGCCTTCTTTCGGAGAGAACTCCTGGAGGGAGACTATACCCTCAGACTTCAAACCCACATCCACGATTACCGAATCGCCCGCAATGTTGATGACCTTGCCTTTAAGGACGTTCCCTTCCTGGAGGCTTTTCATCGACGTTTCGTATAGGGTCTGCATGTCCTCCTGTGAGTTTTCTTTTGGTGTGCCGGTATCTGTCTCCACCATCATCCTGTGCCCCCTAAAAGTTTTTTACGCGCCCTTCGACAATATCTATAATAAGATCGGGAGTCGATGCGCCCCCCGTCAAACCTACGCGGGTTACGTTCCGAAACCACTCCGGCCGAAGATCTTCAACAGTCTCGATATGATGGGTGTTTGGTTGTACCTTGTGAACGACCTTGTAGAGTTTTGTGCAGTTGGAGCTGTTCTTCCCCCCCACTACCAGCATCATATCGACTTCGCCCGATAACTCTATGGCCTCATTCTGTCGTATCTGGGTGCTTTCGCAAATTGTATTGTAGATCCTCAGCTCTTCCACGCCTGCGATAAGCTCTTTGACGATTCCGACGAAGGTTCCTTTATCGAGGGTGGTCTGGCTTACAACCCCCACCTTTTTGGCGGTTAATGTTGTTGGTTCCTGCAGTACGATACCATCGTTATCCAAATAACTCAAGACACTTTTCACCTCGGGGTGGTTTCTGTCGCCAACGATCACGACCTGATAGCCGCTTCTTTCCAGGTACTTTGCGTGTTTTCGCACACGCTTCACGAAGGGGCAGGTCGTGTCGATGGTCCTCAGCCCCGTGCTTCGGACATATTCCTCTTCATCCTTCCTGATGCCGTGGGTCCTGAAGACGATGGTTCCCTCCGTGACCTGGTGGACGTCCTCGACGGGTATGACGCCCTTTTCCTTCAAGAGGTCCACCATCTGCGGATTGTGGATGATGGGCCCGATGGTTGACACCTTGCCGCCCGTTTCCTCCGCCGCCTTGAGGACCATTTTGATGGCGCGCTTGACGCCGAAACAGAATCCGATGTTCCTGGTCTTGATCACATTCATATCTACTGGCTGTCTCTCCCTTCAATGTGTGCGAGGACCGTGCGCAAGACCCCCTGGGCGTCCGTTCCCGTTGTGTCCACGACGATTGCCCCGGGGGGAACGACAAGGGGGGCGATGGCCCGCTCGGAATCGTTCCTGTCCCGTTTCTCCATATCTTCCTTTACCGTGGAAAAGGCGGGACCGGAGCCCTTCGCCGCAAGTTCGTCATATCTTCGGTTTGCCCTTTCATCGGGGCGTGCATCGAGATAGAACTTGATGTCGGCGTCGGGAAAGACGACACTCCCCGTGTCGCGCCCTTCCAGGACGACCTTCCCTCTCCGAGCCAGCCTGCGCTGGACCGCATTTGCATAGTCTCTCACGATCTGCATCTGTGAGAGGGAGGAGGCAAGGAGGGAGATATCGGGCTCCCGGATCTCCTCGGAGATGTCCTTTCCCGAAAGGGTAACGCGCGTATCATTCCCGAATTTGAAGGAGAGAGGGAGATCCCCGAGGAGATCCTCTATGGCCCCCCCGGTTCCCCTGGTCTTGTAGGCGTAAGCGACGCCACGGTAAATAGCGCCGGAATCGATGTACGTATATCCGGCCGTGGAGGCAAGCAGCCTGGCAATAGTAGATTTGCCGGCGCCGCTGGGTCCGTCTATGGTGATGATCTTGTTTTTCTTTAAAGTCACGTTGTTTCCCGCAGTTTGAAAGACTGATGCCAAGTAATCAGTATATACCAAGTCTCGACAGAATTCAAAGCCGAACCCCGTGTGACCCCGACACACAACGCCGCGGGCAGCACAGGTGTTTTTTCAGCGGTTCAGAACAGTCTCTTCAGCTCTTGGATGCAGCGGGTGTTCTCGAAAGGGGTGCCGAAGGAGATGCGGATGCAGTCGGGGAGGCCGTAGGCACCCATGAAGCGCACGAGGACCTTTCTGTCGAAAAGCTTTTTCGTGATCTCCTCGGCCCGGTCGCCTATCCTGACAAGGACAAAATTGGCTTCCGTGGGGATGTACTCCAGGGACATTTCCTTGAGGGCGTCGTAATAGAACTGTTTTGCGGACCTGTTGTTGGCGAGGACCGAGGCAAGACGGGCCTCGTCCTTAAGAGCCGCCTGTGCGGCGAGAATGGCTATGAGGTTTATGCTGAAGGGCTGCTTGGTCCGTTCAAGGAAAGAGACCAGCGTCGCGTTCCCAATTCCGTATCCGACCCTGAGGCCGGCAAGGCCGTAGGCCTTGGAGAAGGTTCTCAGCATGAGGACGGGATACTTGTTTATGTAGGCCAGCGTTCCTGGAAAACTCTTGGTTTCGGCGAACTCCGCGTAAGCCTCATCGACGACGACGAGTATGTCTTCCGGGACACGACCCATGAAGCGCTCGAACTCATCTTTCCCGTACGTGGTTCCCGTGGGGTTCAGGGGGTTGTTGAGGAAGATGATGCGGGTCTTGCCGTCTATCTCGGAGGCTATCTTCGCGAGGTCCGTGCGAAGGCCCGTGAGGGGCACCTTTTTTGTCTCGTATCCGTAGATCCTGGCCGCTATCTCGTAAAAGGCAAATGACGACTCGGTGACGATGACGCCCTTTCGCTCGTCGTGTTTCATGGCCCGGAAGGACATTTCGATGAGTTCATTGGAACCGTTGCCTATGATGAAATTGTCTCCCGTGAGGTGATAGAAAGCAGCAAGGTCATCCTTGAGCTCTTTTTCTCCCCCCGGATAACGGTTGATGGCGAAAAGCGCGTCGAGGATGGACTCGAAGACCTTCTCCGACGGGGGGTAGGGGTTTTCGTTGGACGAGAGGCGGACCCAACCGTCCTCGTGGCCGTACATGAGGGCCTTCGGGTAATAGGGTATGTTCTTGACGCTGTCGCTGATGGAGAACTTCATGGCCGTCTACCTTGTTGTCTTTCGGATGAGTGCTTCCGCATTTTGCTGCATGGTTATGAAATCTTCATTGCCGAGCCCCGCACCCAGCACTACCCTCAGGGCCTGTGCGTCGGTAACGAGGTCCGACGGGCTGTGGGAATCAGTGTTTATGACCATTTTGGCGCCGATGGACATGGCCAGTTTCGCGACATGGCCGTTGGTCAGGGAATGACCTTTCCGGGTGGTTATTTCCAGGAGCACACCACGCTCCTTCGCCGCCTGCACCTCTTTCGGCGTTATCAGACCAGGGTGGGCGAGGATGTCGACCCCTGCCTCGATAGCTGCGGCATTGGTCCCTTCCTCCACGGGCTCCGCGATGGTCTCTCCGTGCACGACGACGTAGGAAAAGCCGAGCTTGCGGGCCATGGCGGTGAGTTCACCGATCTGCTTTGCCGGGCAATGGGTGAGTTCGGCCCCGGCGACGATCGCGATACCCTCATGCAACTCGCCGTATCTGCTCAATTTCAGGATGGATGCAGCCACATTCTCTATGGTGGTTACGTCCACATGGTCCGATATGCCAAGCGCCGTGTAGCCTTTCACTCTTGCCCGGCGGGCAAGTTCGGCAGGGAGCAGTTCGCCGTCACTCAACAGGGTATGTGTGTGCAGATCGATCATAATTTCCGAATTATAAAGGGCTCTTTTACGCCCTGGCTGTGTCAATCTTCGGTCTTGCTCGTGCGGTGTACCAGGTGTACGCCTCCGCACAATCCCTTGATCTCCTGACCAGAACGAAAGATAACTTCTTTCTGGTTCGGAAATCTATATTACATTTTGTACTTTCCAAAATCGTCCTGGGAGAGGTTTTCCAGTATGTCCTCCCAGTCGGAGCTTTCCGTGACCACCTTGTCGCCTTTCTGTGTGGCGAGATCCACCTTCGCCGAGCGCTGTATGACGCTTTCTTCGACAAAGATAGGGGCGCTGGTGCGAAGCGCGATGGCTATGGCATCGCTGGGACGTGAGTCTATGACCATCCGTTTCTTGTTGACGTCCAGATGAATGAGGGCGTAATAGGTATTGTCCTTGAGATCGTTCACCTCTATCTTCAATATCTTCACTCCAAGACTGTCGAGGATGTTCTTGAGAAGATCGTGTGTCATGGGCCTCGGCGTCTCTATGTTCTCAAGGGCGGTTGCGATGCTCGATGCCTCGAGGAGCCCGATCCAGATGGGGAGGACATCCTTTTCCTCGGAATCCTTCAGGAGAACGATCGGTGTATTGGTGAAAGGGTCCACGGTGATCCCGGCGACCTTCATCTCTTTAAGCATCGTACTACCTCCCCGGGGCATCCGCTGTATCGCCCCGTAATGAATTAGCATACCCTTTTATTATATCCACTTCCACTAATTTGTAAACCATGGACCCGCTGCCCTTGAAGTTGACTATCTTGCCGGTCCGCGTCCTTCCCGAGAGTTCGTCGGCGGAATTTTTGCTCCGGCCTTCAACGAGGACCTCGATTCTTGTGCCCTCCATCTTCCGGTTCGCCTCGAGCGTTATCGCCTTCTGCCTCTTCTGAAAACGAATGAGCCTGTCATGGGCGATGTCAGGCGGCACCTTGCCGGGAAGGGCAGCGGCGGCTGTGAACTTTCTCGCTGAATAGACAAAGGAAAAGATCCCGTCGAACCTGACGGTTCCCATGAGATCCATCGTTGCCTCGAAGTCGCTTTCCTCCTCACCGGGGAAACCGACGATGCAGTCGGCGGTTATGGCGATGCCGGGGCATTGCCGTTTAAGCGCCTCGACCTTCTTCAGGTATTCGGAGGCGGTGTAGCCCCTGTTCATGAGGGCGAGGATCCTGTCGGAGCCTGACTGGAAGGGGAGGTGAATGGATTCGCACAGCGTTTTCAAGGTCCCGAAGCACTCGATGAGTTCCTGCGAGATGTCTTTTGGATGGGAGGTGACGAAGCGCAGCCGGGATATCCCCGGTATTGTGTCTATTCTCTTCAAAAGCTCCGGGAAAGAAAGGTCGTTTCCGCCATTATTATAAGAATTGACGTTCTGGCCGAGGAGCGTGACGTCCACAATGCCCCGCTGTGCCATCTGGCGGATCTCGGCAAGGATATCCCCACTTTCCCGGCTCTCTTCGCGTCCCCGGACGTAAGGGACCACGCAGTAGCTGCAGAAGTTATTGCACCCTTTCATAATGGTAAGGTAGCCCTTGATGCCCCTGCGGGTGTTGTGGGGCCGGATCATGAGCGACGGGGAGAGGCCGTTGTCGCCGAAGGCCGAAGTGCGGGTCTGGCCCGCCGCGTTTTGCACTGCCTCGGCTATCCGGTGAATGTTGGATGGTCCCAGCGAGAAATCGATGAAGGGCAGGCGGTTGAAGATATTGTCCTTTTCCTGCTCGGCAATGCATCCCGTCACGCCCAGAATGACCGCTTTCCTCCCCCGCACCTGCTGAAGTCTTCCCATGAGGCTGTAGAACTTTTGCTCCGCCTTCTCCCTGATGCAGCATGTATTGACTATGACGACATCGGCATCCTCGATATCGCTGCCCGGCACATGTCCATGATCGATGAGGACAGACCCCATCTTGTCCATATCGTGGTCATTCATCTGACAGCCAAAATTTTCAATAACAAATCGCATAAAAAGGTTTGACGTTTCAGGCTCCACGTTTCAAGCAAAAGACAAAGACCATGTTAAGCCTGGCATTAAGAAACGATCACCTTTGAACTCAACACGGCCTTTGCCTGAAACCTGAAACCTGAAACTGTCTCTATCCTCTTACCTTGAACTTCGGTCCCAGTTTTTCCATTTTCTTTACGATGCCGCCGTATTCCAGTTCGCTGTAGGGGAGCATCGCCGCTCCGGAGAAGCCCTGCTGCCTGAGCTCGGTGGCCTTCCGTGAGACGTTGGTCCTGATGTAGTCCCAGTAGGGATGATCGAAGCAGTCGGCTGCCTCCGTCAGTTTGCCTTCGTGCACGCAGAAACCCATGGCGGCAACAACCGGCGGCCCGTCGAAGTAGGAGACGCTGGAGTTCATCTTGACGGGCATGAGGGGACCCGTGTGGCTTCCGCGCATGAAGCCGGCTACGTAGTGGCCGATGTTGAAGGGCGCGAGCACTTCGCCGGTGGCCGGGAAGGGGCCCTGGCAGCGAACGAGCATGACGGGGTCGTCCTTGCCGGTGTACTTCCCGGCGATATTGTGGAGCCGCGAGGTGCAGGCGGAAGCGGCGATCTCTCCGGTTTCGCGGGAATAGACGGATTCCACGACGTACCGTTCGTTGTCCCTGAGCAGGGCGGCGATATCGTACAGTTCTTCGGGGGCGTTGAGCTCGATGACCTTGTCGCCTTCGGTGTGCTCAACGTCCATGATGACGAACTTGAAGCCTTTCGCCATGTTCGGCGAGAGCATGAGGCCCGAATTATACATGGGGTCGCAGAACATGAGGTAGAGGGGCAGGTTGTAGGCCCCGGGGTCGGTCTTGTCCGCGGCAAACATGACGAAGGGTTCGTTCGGTCTTTCCTCGAATTCCATCTCCGCGACGGCAGGGCCCATGCCCTTGACGTTGCCCGAGAAAGAGTCCTTCAGAAGGTCCTGACCGGCGCCGTAGAGTCCCTGTTTCTTCGCCACCTCCGTACCCGCGATAAAGGCATCCCAGGCAAGCTTGTGGAGCTTTTCATAGCCCACCCCGTTCGTATGCGCAAAAAGTATCGCAACGTCGTCGCCGGTATGGCTTACGAAAAAGTCGCTCATGAGATCTTTGCCTTCGGACTCTACAAATTCTATTACCCGCTTGATCAGTTTCTTGCTCGGCTTGATATGCCCGCCGATGCTCCCGATATCAGCCTTGATAATGGATAATGTTGTCTTCATAACAACCTCCTGAAGTGTTTTTGGTAAAGTTTCATCGAACCTGTGTCCGTTATATCGAGACCCAGGGGTGTGACGGAAACAAAGCCCCTTTCTACGGCATAAAAATCGGTGCCGCGCTTGCGCTCGTATTTCTCACCATTGCCGCCTATCCAGTAGTATTTTCCGCCCCGTGGATCGACCCTTTCATGAACAATATCATTATATATTCTTTTTCCGAGCCTTGTCACGGAAAAACCTCTGAGGTTTTCGCGCGGAACGTTGGGAATATTGATGTTCACGACGGTGCTTTCGGGAAAGACCCCTTCCGTAAGCGTTTTGATCGCGGCGCACGCAACGGCCGCCGCATCATCGAAAAGAAATCCCTCGCGCGCGCAGACCGAGACAGCCATCGACGGGATGCCCAGAAAGGCTCCCTGCCTTGCCGCCGCCACGGTTCCTGAGTAATTCACGTCCTGGCCCATGTTCGGTCCCGTGTTTATCCCCGAGACGACAAAGTCCGGCCTTCGGGGAAGGACGACGCTGATGCCCAGAAGAACGCAGTCCGCAGGAGTTCCGTTCGTCCCGTATGCGCGGTGTGAGACCTGGCGGATCCTGAGGGGTTTGTGGAGGGTGACCGCGTGTGCCACGCACGTTCGTTCACGCTCGGGTGCAACCATATAGACTTCGTGTTGAGCCGACAGATGCCTGCCGAGGGTGACGATCCCCTTTGAATGGATACCGTCGTCGTTGGTAAGAAGAATGAGCAAGAAATACCCGGTCTTAAAAAATAAAATATCGGGGCGACGGGATTTGAACCTGCGGCCTCCTGCACCCCAAGCAGGTGCGCTAAACCATGCTGCGCTACGCCCCGATGGACATCAATATAACGGATAGTGCCCCAAAAGTCCACAGTTTTAGGCGCTCTGTTGCCTTCATCACTCGTTTCTATTGACTTTTCCCGCGTCCTTATCATAATATATGTAGTTTTTTTCAGAACTAAAGTTAAGGAGTATCACATGTATGCGATCATCGAGAACGGCGGGAAGCAGTATAAGATCGAAGAAGGTAAGAAAGTAAGGCTCGAAAAATTCGCTGGCAGCGAAGGCGACGAAGTGAAGATCGAAAACGTTCTTGCCGTCAATACCGGCGAGGCAACACTCATTGGGAGCCCCTATGTCTCGGGTGCGTATGTCAACGGAAAGGTTGTTGCACAGGCAAGAGACAAGAAGATCACCATCTTCAAATACAAGAGAAGGAAAGACTACAAGGTGAAAAGAGGCCACCGGCAGGCTTTCACGGAATTGCTTGTAGAAAAGATCATCGTGGAGGCATAACATGGCGCACAAGAAAGCAGGCGGTAGCTCACGCAACGGCAGGGACAGCAAGGGTCAGAGACTCGGCGTCAAGATGTATGGCGGTCAAGTGATCAAGGCCGGCAGCATCATTGTCAGGCAGCACGGAACGAAGATCCATCCCGGGCAGAATGTTGGCATCGGCAAGGACGACACCCTCTTTGCCTTGATAGACGGAATCGTGAAATTCGACACGGCAGGTGACAAGAGAAGGGCGCATGTTGTAGCTGTTTGATGAAGTTCATAGATGAAGCGACCATATATGTTGAGGCTGGAAAAGGTGGGAGTGGCTGTGTAAGTTTCCGACGAGAAAGGTTTATTCCGCGAGGCGGACCCGACGGCGGTGATGGCGGGAAGGGAGGAGACGTTATCATAGCAGGGAAGAAAGACCTCGCAAGCCTCCACGACTTCAAATACAAGCGCAACTACAAAGCTGAGAACGGAAAGGCCGGGGCAGGAAAGAAAAAGACCGGCAGGGAAGGCGGGGACGTCATAATAAGCGTGCCTCTCGGCACCGTCGTCTACGACCATGATACATCAGACCTTCTATTCCAGGTTCTCAGGGACGGCGAAACCCGTATTGCGGCTCTCGGCGGCAGAGGCGGCAGAGGGAACACGCGGTTCGTCACGCCGACCCATCGGGCCCCCACAAGGTTTGACACCGGCGAAGAAGGCCAGAAGCGCCATCTTTATCTTGATCTCAAGCTTCTTGCGGATGTCGGTCTCGTCGGCCATCCCAACGCGGGAAAGTCGACGCTGATCTCCCGTCTCACCCAGGCGAGACCGAAGGTCGGCGACTACCCCTTCACCACCCTCACGCCTGCCCTGGGGGTCCTCGATGACAACGAGAAGACCTTTGTCATTGCCGACATTCCAGGCATCATCGAGGGGGCGTCGAAGGGAAAAGGCCTGGGACTCGCCTTCCTGAAACACATTGAGAGAACGAATGCTCTTCTCATCGTTCTCGACCTTTCTTCCAGCGACGTGAAAGGAGACTATCAGACCCTCCTCGAAGAGCTGGGAAGCTATAGTGAGGCGATGCTGCAAAAGCGCAGGCTCGTGATACTGAACAAGGCCGACCTCGTGGGACGGGATGTGGCCGCCCGGTTGAGGTCGTACCTGAAAAGAAAGGGCGAGAAAGCAGTTGTTGTCAGCGCTCTTACCCTTGCGGGCATGGATGAACTGATCCTGGCGATCTCCGAAGGTATCGAGGCGCTGAGGCAGGGTCTCAACCAGGCGGGCTGAGCTATGAAGAAGCAAGGTACACACATGAACCGTCTCGTTATCAAGATAGGGACCTCTGTCCTGCTCGATGATGCAAAGAAGATCAGTACCGGCAAGATACGGGACATTGCCCGGCAGGTCAGGAAGGTGAAAGAGTCGGGCACGGATGTCATCATTGTTTCCTCGGGTGCGATCGGCTGCGGCATGGAGACCGTCGGCCTCGCCCGCAAGCCCAAGGAGATGGCAAAACGGCAGGCCCTGGCATCTATCGGCCAGGTCCTCCTCATGAAGATGTACCGGGAGAACTTCGAAAAGAAGGGCATGAAGGTGAGTCAGATACTTCTCACCCATGAAGACATAAAGAACAGGGCCCGCTGCCTCAACCTCACCAATACGCTGGACACCCTCCTGAAGATGGGTGTTGTCCCCGTGATCAACGAAAATGACGCCCTTTCCTTCACGGAAATAAAGTTCGGCGACAACGACAACCTTTCGGCGCTGATCGCACAGATCGCCACCGCCGACCTTCTTCTCATCCTCTCCGATGTGGAAGGGCTCTTCGACCGCGATCCCAACCGCTATCCCGACGCGAAGATGATCCCCGTCGTCCGCAAGATCGACGAGGACATAGAGGGCACCGCGGCACAGTCGGCGAGCGAGAAGAGCGTAGGGGGCATGGTGAGCAAGCTTGAGGCCGCCAAGAAGGCAGGCATGTACGGCATACCCACGCGTGTTGTTCTCGGCGACAGCAAGGACGTGATATTGCGGGTGGTCGAGGGGCGGCAGGTCGGGACGCTCTTTCTCCCGGGCCGAAAGCTCGCGCGCCGGAAATGGTGGACGGCCTTCGCCTTCAAATCCAAGGGTGTCATCTGGGTCGATGAAGGGGCCGCGCGCGCCGTTGTCGGTAACGGCAAGAGCCTTCTTCCCTCCGGGATCGTCAGGATCGACGGTCATTTCACGAGCGGCGATTGCGTCGAGATGAAGAACGCCTCGGGCACGATCCTGGCAAGGGGAATCGCGAACTATTCCTCCTCCGAGATGGAGAGGATCAAGGGCCTGAAAAGTCTTGATATCGAGAAAGAGCTTGGATATAAATACACGGAAGAAGTTGTCCATAGAGACAACATGGTGGTGATATGAAACCGGAAAAGCTGGCTCAAAAAGCAAAAGGGGCTTCGGATATCCTGGCCCATGCGTCTTCGGACGAGAAGAACGGGGTGCTGGAACGCCTCGCCCAGGCGCTCGAAAAGAACCAGGATTACCTCTATGAAGAGAATATGAAGGACGTAAAGGCCGCAGAAAAGGAAGGCCTGCCCGGGAGCCTCATCGACCGTCTTCGCATTGACGACAAGGTGGTCAGGGAGATGCAGGGGAGCTTGAGGGACGTTGTCGCGCTGCCGGACCCCGTGGGGGAGATCGTAAAGGTCTGGAAGAGGCCCAACAACCTTCTCGTGGGAAGGATGAGG
This sequence comes from Syntrophorhabdaceae bacterium, assembly GCA_028698615.1. Classification (NCBI taxonomy): domain Bacteria; kingdom Pseudomonadati; phylum Thermodesulfobacteriota; class Syntrophorhabdia; order Syntrophorhabdales; family Syntrophorhabdaceae; species Syntrophorhabdaceae bacterium. Next base: position 21,042 of record JAQVWF010000021.1, on the reverse strand, counting down.
ATCCCCATCGGGGTCATTCTCATCATCTTTGAGTCTCGGCCCAACGTAACGATAGAAGCCTTTTCGCTGTGCCTGAAGAGCGGCAACTGCGTGATTCTGAAAGGCGGCTCCGAGGCGTATCATTCCAACAAGGCCCTCTACCGGCTTATCGTGGATACCCTTGAGGGATCGAAGATCCCGCCCGATGCCGTCCAGTTCGTCGAAACATCAGACCGCGAATACATCTACAAGCTTCTCGAAAGAGAAGAGGAGATAGACCTCGTCATCCCCCGCGGCGGCGAGGCCCTCATCCGCAGCATCGTGGAACGCTCCCGCATACCCGTCCTCAAGCATTACAAGGGCGTATGCCATATCTATGTCGATGACGAGGCCGATCAGGCGATGGCCGTCGGTGTGGCCGTCAATGCCAAGGTGCAGAAACCGGCGACATGCAACGCCCTCGAGACCCTCCTCGTCCACGAGAAGATCGCAAAGAGCTTTCTGCCGAAGGTTCACAAGGAACTCACCCGGCAGGGTGTCACGGTGAAGGGATGCGAGAAGACGGCGGCGGTGCTCGCAGGCATAAAAAAGGCGACGACCCAGGATTGGTCCATGGAATACCTCGATCTCACCCTGGCCGTCAGGGTCGTCCGGGACATGGATGAAGCCGTCGATCACATCAGGAAATACGGTTCGGGTCACACCGACGCGATCATAACGACGAATTACGGCAGGGCCTGGAAATTCCTCCGCGAGGTCAACTCCTCACTGGTGCTTGTCAACGCCTCGACACGGCTCAATGATGGTTTTCAACTCGGCCTCGGCGCGGAGATGGGTATCAGCACCACGAGGCTCCACGCCTTCGGGCCCATGGGCCTCGAAGAGCTTACGGTAACGAAGTTCCTCGCTTTCGGTGACGGCCAATTGAGAACGTAAGGACGATATTATGGCTATAGGCGTTTTTGGCGGAACTTTCAACCCGGTGCACATGGGGCATTTGCGTGTTGCCGAGGAGATCAGGGAGGATTTCGATCTCGCCAGCGTCTATTTCGTTCCGTCGCATGTCCCTCCCCACAAGGACGCCGGCACCGCCGGCCCTGCGGGGGAGCGTCTTAGGATGCTTAAGGCAGCGGTCAAAGGCAACGCCTTTTTCAGGGTCTCCGATCTCGAGATCAAAAGAGGCGGGATATCGTACACCATCGACACACTGAAGAAGCTGGAGCGGCGCTTTGACGAAATCTATTTCATTATTGGCGCCGACGCATTCAGGCAGATAGACACATGGTATCACTACGAAGAACTGTTCTACCATGCCGGTTTTATCGTCATGATGAGGCCGTCTTCGCCGCCTGCCGATATCCCCGGCATGCTGCCGGAGGGCGTGCGCAGGAAATTGACGGCCCTTGAGGGCAATGCCTGCCGCCATGAGTCAGGCAAAAAGATATACCTTCGCCCGGTGACGAAGATTGATGTTTCTTCGACGAAGGTGAGGAGTCTCCTCCGGGGCAACCGGTCCATCAAGTACCTTGTACCGCCCGGCGTGGAGAAGATAATAATTGAAAGGGGGTTGTACAGGTCCTGAATGAAAACCGATGAATTGGTAGAGGTATTTGGAAGGCTGGCAGACGACAAGAAGGCTATCGACGTTGTCATAATGGACTTGAGCGGTCTTACGGACATCGCCGACTATTTCGTGATCGCCAGCGGCACCAGCGAACGCCACGTAAGGACCATCGCGGATGGGATACGGGAAGGCATGAAACAGGAAGAAACGAAGCCCTCCGTCGTAGAAGGTTACGACCAGGGGCGATGGATCATCCTTGATTATCAGAATGTCATCGTCCACATCTTTCTTGGATCGCTCAGGGAACTTTACGACCTGGAAAGCCTGTGGATAGAGGCCAAGAGGCATAGGGTCAAGAAAGAAAATAAGAACATAGAGGTGGGGAATGAATAAAGAAACCGTTGAATTCTACCAGAAGAGACTTCTCAAGATGCGCGAGAATATCCTTAACAAGGCGAAAAAGCTGAAAGAGGATTCCTATAATCTCGGGACGGACGGGACCCAGGACATGGCCGATGCGGCAAGCAACACCTATAACGCCGATATCCTGATGAGTATAAGCGACAACGACCTTACCCTCCTCAAAGACATCGATAATTCCCTCGACAAATTGAACAAGGGAACCTACGGTATCTGCGAGGAATGCGAGGAGAAGATCAGCGAGAAAAGACTTGAAGCAAATCCCGTGGCACGGTATTGTATAACCTGTAAGCGACAAATGGAGGAGAAAGGGTTATAACGGATGCGGTATAAGATATTCTTTTTCGTTCTGGCGCTCTTTCTGGTCTTTTATTTTTACATTGCGCATCTGAACCCGGAAAATGTGAAGTTTTACTACGGAGGGGCGCGGCCGGTCGAACTGTCGCTGGCCGAGTTCATAATAGCGTCCTTCTGCCTCGGTGTTATCATATCGATCATTATCAGTTTCTTCTACGATGTGAAGACCACGATAGCGTCGTGGATGGCGAAGCGCTCCGAGCGTAAGAGCGAAGAATACCTTGAACTTCTCGAAAAGGCGCGGCATTACGACCTCAAGGGCGACCGGGACAAGGCCATAGAGCACCTGGACAAACTTTCGCGCACCAACCCCGGTCGGGAAGAAACATACATTGCCCTCGCCGACATTTACGTTTCCATGGAAGACTACGAGAAAGCAAGGGGGGCCCTCGATCTCGCGGAGGCAAGCATTGGGAAGGCGGAAAACGTCCTTTTCAAGAAGGTGAAGGTGAATATAGCCTCCAGGGATTTCAGCAAGAACGAAAGTGTGCTGAAAGACATACTCCTGATAAATGAATCGAGTCTCAAGGCGTTGAAGATGCTCCGGGACCTCTACATCTGGAAAAAAGACTGGGCCGGAGCCTATGATGTGGAATTGAAGATCAAGCGCCACGTCAAGACCGACGAAGAGGCGAGGCGGCTCATCGGTATCCGGTACGAAAAGGCATACACCCTCTTCAACGAGCGATTCTCCGAGAACGTGGACAAGATCATCGATGACCTCAAGGAGATCATAAGCGACGATAAGCGTTTCATACCCGCGTACATCCTCCTCGGGGAGGCATATAAGAAGGCAGGCAAGCTCAATGAGGCCGGGCGGATCTATGGAAGGGGCTACACAAAGACGGGCCATATCGAGTTCCTGTTGAAAATGGAAGACCTTTACATAGACAGGGGAGATCCGGGCGTCATTCTGAAGATCTACCAGAGGGTTCTCGACGTGTCCCCCGAGGATCACCTCATATCCTTTCTATACGCGCGGCTCTGCCTGCGGCTAGAGATGATCGACGAGGCCATTGATACGCTCAACACGCTCATCGCCGAGGGAGAAGACTTCAAGGGCCTCCATCGGGCGATGGCCGAGGCCTATATCCACCGGGGAGAGCTGGAAAACGCCGTCGAGGAGTTCCGTGGCGCCTTTCCGATAGAACAGCAGGTCTACATACCTTTTTTCTGCACCAAGTGCCAGGCCATAAAGGAGGAATGGAGCGACTTCTGCGAGAGCTGTTACAGCTGGAATACGATAAATGTGAAAAAAGAGGAATTCCTCCACGCCGACATGAACGAGTTGCGCACGCTTTACGATGAGGCAGAATGGACCCGAGGTGATTCACTATGATAGACGAGCTTCTGTTGTCGAATGACAACAAGGTTATTTTTCTTATTCTTGACGGTCTCGGAGACATTCCGAATCCCGCCTTCCATCTGAAGACTCCCCTTGAAGCCGCAAAAAAACCGAACATCGACGACCTTGCCATGAAAAGGGGTGTCCTCGGCAGGATCATACCTGTCGGTACGGGGATCACGCCAGGGAGCGGTCCGGGTCACCTGAGCCTTTTCGGATATGATCCCGTTGTTCACGAGATCGGCCGCGGCGTTCTCGAAGTCCTCGGCCTCAACATGGAATTGCGTGACGGCGACCTTGCGGCACGAGCCAATTTTTGCACCATCAGGGAAGGCCTCGTGACCGACCGGAGGGCCGGCCGGATCCCGACGGAAGAGACGGAGCGGCTTTGTTCCATGATCAGCTCCTCCATCAAGGAGGTCGAAGGCGCCGAGGTTATGATCAAACCGGGCAAATCCCACCGGTTTGCCGTCATATTCCGGGGCGCGGACCTCTCCGACAAGCTTACCGACGCCGATCCCCACAAGGATAACAAACCCTTCGTGCACGCCTCGGCGAAGGCGGCGGATGCCGAACGTGCGGCCCGGGTGGTGAACGGTTTCATGGACAGGGTCATGGAGCTCCTGAAGGCCGAGCCGGTGGCCAACGGCGCATTGCTTCGCGGCTTTTCCGGGAAACCGGAGATCAGACCCTTTACCGGGAAGTATGGCATGAAGGCCCTCGCTATCGCGACGTATCCCATGTACAGGGGGATCGCGAAAGTCCTCGGCATGGATGTCAAGGATGAACCGGGGAGCTACGACGAAGCCCTGGCCATACTGAAGAAGAATTACAGGGACTATCAATTCTTTTTCTTCCACGTGAAGGAAACGGACCTTGCCGGTGAAGATGGCAATTTCGAAGAAAAGGTAAAGGCGATAGAGAACGTTGACAGAATCCTTCCCGAGATATCCGGCCTCGATCCGAAGACGCTCGTTATCACCGGCGATCATTCGACGCCCTGTCAGCTGAAAGGGCACAGCTGGCATCCCGTACCCCTTCTTATCGTCACCGGAACAGGTGAAACGGACAGCCTTGCCTTTCATGAAAAGAACTGTGTTGTCGGGAGCGTAGGGACGATATACAGCAAAGAACTCATGCCTCTGGCCCTTGCCCATGGAGGGCGGCTCGACAAGTACGGTGCTTAGCCTTCTCAACTGCGCATTAGCCCTCTTTTACCCCGAATCCTGTGTTGTCTGCGGCGCAGACGGCAGTATCCTTTGTCCACGATGCATCGACGACCTTCGGTTCGTCAAGGAGACGGAAGTGTGTCCCATATGCGGCAGATGGCTGGGAAGGCGCATCCCATGTGCAGCCTGCAGCACGGCGGCTATGGGGTTTTCCCGGGGTGTCTACGGTTTCTATTACGAAGGAGCCCTGCGTGACGCGGTTCATGCCTTCAAGTTCAAGGGCAGGAAGGATGTCGGCAGGCAGCTTGTTCATATTGTCGCGGAGAAGATCCGTTCCCTCTGCGGCGCATTCGATAGCATAGTCCCCGTTCCCGTGTCGGAAAAAAGGCTTCGCGAAAGGGGCTTCAACCAATCCTACATCATTTGCGATGAGATATCAGCAATCACCGGCGGAGTTGTCGATCACCGGTCGCTCGCCAAGCGCGGCGGCACCCGCGACCAGTTCACCCTATCCAGGAAAGACCGCCGGAAGAACGTGAGAGGCGCCTTTTACGTGCGCGACAGGTCATCGGTCAAGGGTGGGCGCATCCTGCTCGTCGATGATCTCTTCACGACGGGATACACCGCCTCTGAGGCGGCGCGGACCCTGAAGGAGGCCGGCTGCGCCGACGTGGTCCTTTTCGCCCTTGCAAGGACACCGTGATGAAAAAGGTCTTTATCATCCTTTCCCTGTGTATTGTTGTCGTTCTCCTTGCGGTCTTCATTGCGGCATATAACCTGCCCGCCGTCGTGTCCCATGTCCTTACGCGATCGACGGGCGTGGGGGTCAGGGTTGAAAAGGCCGGTATTTCTTTCAGTGACGGCACCGTGGCCGTCACTCTGGGGAACATGCAGTTCAAGGGTCCCCTTTCGGGGAAAGTTGGCCAGGTGAGTGCCCGGATGTGGCTTTCGCGGGGGATATTCTTCGACAGGCTGACGATCAAGGATTTTGATATTGCCATTGGCAAGATCAAAATGGGGAGAGAGGCTTTCTCGACTTCCATAGGGCTTCTTGAGGTGAGCAACGGTGTCGTGACCGGCGAAGGCCGCAAGCTCGTCATAGGGTCGATCGTCGCCGAGAACATCAACACGAAAAAACCGCTTCGCTTTGTTGCATCCATCACCGATCCCGATCATGCCGGCAAGGTCAGGGTAGTGGGGGAGAGCGTCATAGAGAAGGACAAACACCGGGTCAAAGGATCCATCGAGGTCGACGCCTTCGGTCTCGAAAAGATCAACGGCATCCTGACCGGCACCGTCAATGGAAAGGGCGGGTTCACCTTCTATGAGGGGGTGCTGACGCTCACGGGGAGGTGTGATTCCCCGAAACTCACCATACGGGACACCTGGCTAAGGAAACCCCTCGTTGTCGAGAAGGTGACCGCGAGATCGACGATCACCTTGAAGGGGTCCGATGTCCACATAGCCGTTTACGATACGGCCTATCGGAATGCGCCCTTTACGATTGACGTAAATATGAAAGGCGCCCTTTTTTCCCGCATCGACATCACGTCCGGCCTCATTCCCATGAGCGCCGTGAGGGAATACCTGAAGGTGGATGGAGTTGGCTACGATATTTGGACCTATATCAAGGATGGGTTCCTGAAGATCAGGAAGATAACCTATGAAAAAAAGGCACCCTTTACCGCGCAGCTCGAATTGAAGAAAATGAAGGGAGAATATGAGGGCAAGACCCTGACGGACATCTCCGGTGTTTTGAACATCGTGGAGGACAAGGGAGCCTTCTCCGATGGAAAGGGTTCGTTCAGGGCGAGCACCTTTCATGATGTCAAGGGGACCATCGCTTTTGGTGAGAAACCTCGGATAAGGCTTGCCGGCGGGTACACCATCGACCTTCAGCACCTTGGCGAATTCGTGGACATGAGGGGTGTCGTGGTCCATAAAGGGAACGCCCAGGGGACGATCGAAGTGGACAGCGCAAAGGAAAAGGGTGTCAAACTGGGGGGCTCAGGAAGGGTAAACGGCGCGGAGCTTTCATGGAGAGGGCAGTTCTTTGGAGTGGACGGATCGTTCCGGCTGGCCGGACGGGAACTGATTTTCGATCCCGTCGTGGTGACAGGGAAGGAAACGAACGTTACCATGCGGGGGAAGTGGGGCCCGGACGGTCTCACAACCTCCCTGAAGGGCTACGTCGACTCGGCTCTTCCGGGAAGGATCAGGGCAAGACCGGGCAAGGTATCGGGAATGGCGCTCGTCGATGCCCAGGTCAGTGTGGCCGACGGGCAGATCGCAATGAGCGGGAACATCAACATGGATGATATCGCCTTCGGGGTTCCGGGGTTCATAAGAAAGACAAGGGGTGTCAACAGCAGGGCCATGGTAAAATTCGCTCGGAAGAAGACGGGCGATATAGTCGTCGATGACATTTCGGGCAATCTCGGTATAATCAATGTCCGCGCCTCGGGCGCTGTAAGCAAAGACGGCAGGATAGACAGCCGGGTCACGTTGCGCGCAAAGGATACGGGAAAGGCGGCGTCACTTTTCTACCTGAGCCGAGACCTCAGGGGCGGAGAGCTCTCCATCGAGCTTGCCGTCAAGGACCTTTTCTTCCCCATGACGAAGCTGCCCTGGGTTGTGGGTTCCGCCACCATGAAAAAGGGCTTCATGAAGATACCCGGTATTCCGAAGGTCCTCAGCAATATCGACCTCACCGCCGATTTTCGCGGTCACGAATTCGACGTTGTGGTAAGTGGATTAAAGACGGGCCAAAGCGTCCTGAAGAGAGCTTCCCTCAAGGTGAAGGGTTTCGAGCGGCCCAGGTTTGACCTTGTTGTCGGCATGGACAAGCTCAATACGGCGGATTTCAAGAGTGGCAAGAAGTTCAGGCTGCGCAGCATCGGGGAGAACGGCGTGCTTGCGCGTTCGAGTGGAAATGTATCGTTCCGGGCGAAGGAGATCGGTTTCGGCGACACCTCCGGCAGGGACCTCGAGATCAATGCCTTCATGGCGGACAGGAAGATAAACGTATCGGACTTCAAGCTGCGCATATTTGACGGCGAGACGGACGTAAAGGGCATGATCGACCTGTCCGGGGCAGTGCCCTCGCTGTACGGGAACGGAAGAATTGCCAGGGCGAAGGCCGGGCTCTTTTTTGGCGCTGTGGGAGGTGAATCCAAGGAGATATCGGGTGAGGCGTTCATTAACGGCACCCTCAGGACGGAGGGGACAACGGTGAAGGATTTCAAGGCCAATCTCGTCGGCGACACATCCGTTTACAGCAGGGACGGGGTCATCAAGAGATGGAAGCTCCTCTCCAGGATATTCGCCCTTCTGAACGTCTACGACCTCGTGAGGGGCAAGATCGACTTCGGTAAGGACGGGTTGACCTATAGCAAGCTGGGTGCTTCCCTTACCATCAACAAGGGGATATGCCACACGAAAAACTTTCTTCTCGACAGCTCCTCCATGGTCATAACCGGTGCCGGGGACATAGACATCAACAAGGAGACCATCGACGCGACGCTGGAAGTGTCGCCACTTGTGGCGCTCGACAGGACGATCGACAAGATCCCCATCGTGAGGAGCATCCTCAAGAACAAGAACAAGGGTTTTCTCTATGTCACCTACAAGGTATCAGGGCCATTCGACGATCCCGATATCGATACGAACTACGTGGGAACGGTGGGCACGAAATCACTGGAGATCCTGAGGAACATCCTCGTTTTTCCGAGAGAGGTCTTTGAGAAGAAATGAAGATCGGCATCATAGGTGCGGGAAAGGTCGGCATCTCCCTGGGATATGTTCTCAGGGGCAACGGGGTCGATGTCATTGCCATTGCTGACAGGCTCCCGTCGGCGCTGGAGACAGCACGAGGCTTTCTCGGCGCTGATATGCTCTTCACGACGGACGTCATGGAGGTCGTAGAAACCTGCACCACCGTGGCCATTGCCACGCAGGACAGGGTGATAGCCGGTGTTGCCCGCGGGATATTTGACGCGGCTGGCGATCTTGGGGGGAAACTCTTCTTCCACACCAGCGGCGCCGATCCCTCTTCGATACTCTCTCCCCTCGATGAGAAGGGCGCTCACCTGGGATCGCTTCACCCCCTTCAGACCTTTCCCGATATCGAAAGCGCCATCGACGTCCTCCCCGACACGAGCATATTCATCGAGGGGGACGAGAAAGCGCTGGCGGTACTGCGGGTCATCGCCGGGAACCTGGGTGCCAGGGTCTATACCATCGCGGGAAAGGACAAGGTGTTCTACCATCTTGCCGCTGTGTTCGTCTGCAATCTCCTTTCCGCCCTCATGTACTCCGGGACGGGCGTCATGGACAGGATAGATGCCGGTCTTGAACCCTTCCTCCCCATCATACGGGCGACCATGAAGAACATAGAGAACAAGGGCCCCCTTGCGGCCCTGACGGGTCCCATTGTTCGGGGAGACGACAAGACCGTCCGTTCCCATCTTGCCGCCATGAAGGACATGGCGCTGCACAAGGAGATCTACCTGGCGCTTTCGAAGATGGCCCTGGAGATGGCGAAAGAAAGGAAGACCCTGAGCGAAGCCGAAGCCGAAGCGCTGCGCCGCGCACTGGAAGGTACGGAGGAAGCCTGAAGCGCTGATCTCACGCCCGTTCGTTTCTCGCTCAAGCTCGCAGAGGACGCAGAGAAAGGCGTCCGCCTGACGCCGGAGCCTCCCGTGATCAGGCGGCATTCTCGCCGTACCCTTCGACTGGAGAGAAAAGGATATGTCCTTCCCCATTCCCACAAGCAAAAACAAGGCCCAAAGGAACCAACCTGCCTTTATGGGTCCCGCAGGAAAAGAAATTCCCCCTTTGTCCTCTTTGAAAAGTAATAGAAAGAATAAAATCCCTTTGCCCCGGTGTGGGGAGGGTAAACAAATCGAAAATAGTGTGCCATAATAGTCTTAAAAGGATCAGTTTCGTGTCGGTCGGGAGTTCTGGATAGAAAGGATAATAGAAAGGATAACCTGAAAAAGGGAGGAGTTCGGCATGATCAAGAGAACAATTAGTGTTAACGGTTCCAATCGAACGGTGATTGCCCAGGCGGACGAGTCTCTGGCGAATGTTCTTCGCGGTCAGCTCGGATTGACAGGGACCAAGGTCGGCTGCGGGCAGGGTGAGTGCGGCGCGTGCAACGTGATCATGGACGATAAGCTGGTCCGCTCCTGCATCACGAAGATGTCGAGGGTGCCCGAAGGGGCCCGTGTAACCACCATCGAGGGGATAGGCGCGCCTGGCAGTCTCCACCCCCTGCAGCTTGCGTGGATCATCCACGGCGGCGCCCAGTGCGGTTTCTGCACGCCGGGATTCATCGTCTCGGCGAGAGTCCTCCTGGCTCAGAACCCGAATCCCACCCGGGAGCAGGTCCGCGAATGGTTCAGTGGTCACCGCAACGCCTGCCGCTGTACCGGATATAAACCCATAGTCGACGCGGTGATGGACGCCGCGAAGGTGCTCCGCGGCGAGATGGATGCCTCGGAGCTTCTCTTCAGGATGCCCGCCGACGGCGAAATATGGGGCAGCAAGTACCCGAGGCCATCGGCGGTTGCCAAGGTGACGGGCGCCCTCGATTACGGCGACGACCTGGGGCTGAAGATGCCCGCCGACACCCTCCACCTGGCTCTTGTCCAGGCAAAGGTGTCTCATGCCAACATCAAGGGCATCGATATTTCGGAGGCCGAAAAGATGCCCGGGGTCTTCAAGGTGGTTACCCACAGGGATGTGAAGGGCAAGAACCGGATCACCGGCCTCATTACTTTTCCCACCAATGCCGGCGATGGTTGGGACCGCCCTATCCTGTGCGACGACAAGGTGTACCAGTATGGGGACGCCATCGCGATTGTCTGTGCCGATACTCAAGGCGCGGCTGAAGCGGCCGCCGTGAAGGTCAAGGTCGACCTCGAGGAGCTGCCGGCCTACATGAGTGCGCCCGCCGCCATGGCGGAGGACGCCATAGAGATCCATCCCGGCACTCCGAACATCTATTTCAGGATCCCCATCATAAAGGGGGAGGACACGGCGCCCATCATGTCCACGGCGGCGCACGTGGTGGAAGGGGAATACTACCTGCAGCGCCAGCCCCATATGACGATGGAAACGGATGTCGGCCTCGCGTACTACGACGATGAAGGCCGGTTGACCATCCACTCCAAGAGCATCGGCATCCATCTCCATCACGCGATGATCGCCCCCGGGCTCGGTGTTGAGCCGGAAAAGCTGCGCCTCATCCAGAACCCCTCGGGAGGCACCTTCGGATACAAGTTCAGTCCCACCATGGAGGCCCTCCTCGGGGCGGCCTGCATGGCCACGAATCGCCCCGTCTTCCTCCGCTACAATTATTACCAGCACATCACTTACACCGGCAAGCGCTCGCCCTTCTGGATGAAGGTCAAGTACGGGGCCGACAAGGACGGCAAGCTCCTCGCCATGGAGAGCGATTGGAGCGTCGATCATGGGCCTTATTCGGAATTCGGGGACCTCGTGACCATGCGGGGGGCCCAGTTCATCGGCGCCGGCTATGGCATCCCCAATATCCGGGGCGAGGGAAGGACGGTCTGCACCAACCACGCATGGGGAAGCGCCTTCCGGGCTTACGGTTCACCGCAGAGCTTCTTTGCCGGCGAGAGCCTGATGGATGAGCTGGCGGCGAAGATGGGAGAGGACCCCCTGGAACTGCGGGCCCGCAATGTCTACCGGCCGGGAGACACGACTCCGACAGGCCAGACGCCGGAGGTCCTCTGTTTTGCGGATATGATCGACAAACTGCGCCCGCTGTACCAGGAGGCCAGAAAGAAGGCCAGAGCGGGCTCCAGCGATGATATCAAGAGAGGCGTGGGGATATCGCTCGGCATTTACGGCTGCGGTCTTGACGGGCCGGACAGTTCCGAGATGCGCGTTGAATTGAACCCGGACAACACCGTGACGGTCTTCAATGCCTGGGAAGACCACGGCCAGGGGGCCGACATGGGAACCCTGGGCACGGCCCACAAGGCGTTGAGGCCCCTGGGACTGACTCCGGAACAGATCCACCTCGTGATGAACGATACGGCCCTGACGCCCAACTCAGGTCCCGCCGGGGGCAGCCGTTCCCAGGTGATGACGGGCAACGCGATCAAGAACGGCTGTGAGCTCCTCCTCGCTGCCATGCGCAAGCCCGACGGCACCTATCGCACCTACGAGGAGATGGTCGCGGAAAAGATGGCGCTTTCCTACTCCGGCGTCTGGACCGCCTCCATGTGCACCGCCTGCTCGCTGGAAACGGCCCAGGGAGCACCTTTCCCTGTTTACATGTACGGTATGTTCATGGCCGAGGTGGCCGTCGATGCGAAGACTGGAAAAACGGCAGTCGAAGGCTTCACCGTCATGGCCGATGTCGGTAAGATCAACAACAAACTGGTCGTCGATGGTCAGATCTATGGAGGTGTCGCCCAGGGCATCGGCCTTGCCCTCACGGAAGACTTTGAGGACCTGAAGAAACATACCTCCCTTCACGCCTGCGGATTGCCTTACTCGAAAGACATCCCCGATAAGATCGATATCCATTATATGGAGACTTTCCGTGAAAACGGGCCTTTCGGGGCCGCAGGGGCGGGCGAGCTTCCCCTGACCTCGTCCCATGTGGCCGTCATCAACGCTATTTACGATGCCACGGGGGTGCGCATCAGGCATCTTCCGGCCCTGCCGGAAAAGGTCCTGACCGGGCTCAAGGCCGGGAAGTAGAAAGGGTCGGGAGAAACGATCGTGATGCACTGTGAAACGTAAATATTAAGACCGGACCCGAGGGGCGGGGAGGTTTGCGGAACTCCTGGCCCCCCGGGTCCTCAAATGCTATCACTATGGACCAACAAGAACTGCGTCGGCGGGAAGACCAATGCATCCAGGACGAGCTCCCCTGGTGTGCCGCCGCCTGTCCCCTGCACATCGATGTCCGCGCCTTCGTCGGGCATCTGGCTCGGTCGGACCGGAAGGAGGCGCTGGGGACGCTGCGCAGGACAATGCCTTTGCCCAACATCCTGGGACGCATCTGTGATGCCCCCTGTGAGGAGCACTGCAAGAGGTCCGAGGCGGGGGAGGCCATTCGGATAGGCGCCCTGGAGCGCTATTGCGTGTGCCAGGGTTCGGAACCCCAGAAGCTTCTTCCTCTGCCCCCGCGGGGAAAACGCATTGCCATAGCCGGCAGCGGATTGAGCAGTCTGGCGGCGGCCTGGGATTGCCTGCGCAAAGGGTATGGCGTCTGCATTTTCGAACCGGGGAAAAGACCGGGTGGATCGCTGGCGGAGGGTTATCCGGATCTATTGCCCTGGAAGGTCATCGAAGATGAAATAGCTTTCCTGGTGAAACTCGGGATGGAGATCCAGCCGGGCGCCGCTGCGGATGGGCCTGGTTTCCTGGACAATTGTCTCCAATCCTTCGGAGCCGTGTATGTGGGATTGGATTCCTTGCGCGCGGGACCGTGGGGCCTGGAAGAGGATGATACGGGAAGCATCCGTGTCGACCCCGGGACGCAAGGGACGAGCCGCGAAGGCGTTTTTGCGGGCGGGCTGCCCCGCGGCGGCCGGATATCGCCTGTCTGGCAGGCGGCCGAAGGCCGCTTCGCCGCGAATTCCATGGACCGTTATCTCCAGAGGGTGTCTCTCACCGCGGGACGGGAAAAGGAAGGCCCCCTGCCGACACGTCTCTTCGCCGGTATCACCGATGTTATACCCCTGCCGGCCATAGAGGCGTCGGACCCTCCGAAGGGCTATACGAGCGAGGAGGCCCTCCACGAGGCGCGCCGGTGCCTTCAATGCCAGTGCCTGGAATGCGTCAAGGTCTGTGTCTACCTGGAACGGTTCGGAGCGTACCCCAGGAAATACACGCGGGAGATCTATAACAACGAATCCATTGTCAGGGGTGCGCATCAGGCGAACAAGCTCATCAATTCCTGCAGTCTCTGCGGACTCTGTGAGGCGGTCTGCCCCGAAGGCTTTGCCATGCAGGACCTTTGTCGTGAGGCACGGGAAAGCATGGTCGAGAGGGGCAAGATGCCTCCGTCTGCTCATGAGTTCGCCCTGCAGGATATGGCCTTCAGCTTAAGCGACCGCTTTGCCCTCGCCCGCCATGGACCCGGCCTGAAGGCGAGCGCCCAGGCCTTTTTCCCGGGGTGCCAGCTTTCGGGCTCTCAACCGGACAAGGTCATCGCCGTCTATGAGTACCTGCGGTCCAGGCTTACGGGAGGGGTGGGGCTCATGCTGGGATGCTGCGGGGCGCCGGCCTGGTGGGCCGGCTCCAGGGAGCAGTTCGCCTCCTGTCTCGAAGCGGTCATGGGGCAATGGAGCAGCCTGGGCGGGCCGAAACTGATATTTGCCTGCTCCACCTGCCTTCGGATCTTCAAGGACCACCTGCCGGAGGTCGCGGTGACCTCTCTATGGACGGTGCTCGACGAGATGGAGGGACCAATACCGCCCGGGACCTCCCGCGAACCATCCCTCGTCCTTCACGATCCCTGCACCACGAGGTCCGAACCGGGTATTCAGACATCGGTCCGGCATATACTGGGCCGGCTGGGAGTCCGCGTCGGGGAACTCGAACTCGGCCGGGCGAGGACCGAGTGCTGCGGCTTCGGAGGGCTTCAGCAGAATGCCAACCCGGAGATGGCCCGCGAGACGGCGCGCGTGAGGGCCCGCAGAAGCGAAGAGGATTACCTGGCCTACTGCGCCATGTGCCGGGACAGGCTGGCATCGGCGGGCAAACGGGTCCTCCACGTTCTGGACCTTCTCTTTCCGGACCCGCGGGTGCCCGATCCGGCGGCCCTCAAAGACCCAGGCTGGTCGCGCAGGCAGGAGAATCGCTCCCGCCTCAAAGACCGTTTCCTCGAAGATCTCTGGTCGGAGCCGCTGATGAGGACCGCCGAGCACCGGAAGATAAAGCTGGAGATAGAACCTGAGGTGCGGGTCCTGCTGGAGGAGCGGCGCATCCTGGACGAGGACCTGCGGAAGGTGATCCATCATGCCGAGATGAGCGGCGAAAAGTTCTTTCATCCCGAGACGGGCCGTTTCAAGGCCGCCTTCAGGCCCCGCAAGGTCACCTTCTGGGTTGAGTACGGCAGGGGCGCCGAAGGGTTCGTTGTCTACAATGCTTACAGTCATCGCATGGAGCTGAGGGTCTCATGAAGAGCGAGGAGACGGTGAGGGACGAATTGAAGTGGCAGTGTGAACGATGCCGGTGCGATATTGTATCGGGACCGGTCACCGTGGAATACATGGGAAACCGTTTCACCACCGATCTGCCCCATTGCCCCTCCTGCGGTATGGTCCTCGTCTCCGAGGAAACAGCCCTCGGCAAGATGGCCCAGGTGGAGCAGATGCTGGAAGACAAGTGAAGGAGGCCTTACCGGTTGTCTTTTCCCCGTTGCCGTGCTACAGATTAGGGGGGACTTCGTTCAACACGTTGATATGGGGGGCTGCATGACGAATGAAAGACTTACCCGGCTTTTCTCTCCCGCCTCCGTCGCGGTCATCGGGGCATCCAACAGCTTTGACAAGCTCGGCTATCACGTGATGAAGAGCCTTGTCGGCAATTACCGGGGAAAGATATTTCCCATTAATCCAAAGGGCGAGAAGATCTGGGGCCTCATATCGTACCCTTCGCTGGAAGCGATACCGGGGGAGGTCGACCTGGCGGTCATCGCCGTGCCCGCCCGCGCGGTGCCGGAAACACTTCACGCGTGCGGGCGCAAGGGCGTAAGCGGGGTGGTGCTGATCACGGCGGGCTTCAAGGAGATCGAGGACCCCGGCGGCGGCGCCCTGGAAGAAGAGATCAGGGAGATAGCGGGGCGGTACGGTTTGCCCATCATCGGGCCGAATACCTTCGGTTTCGTCAACCTGAGTTCCGCGGTGAACGCGTCCTTCACATCCGAGTTCTCACGCATCGAAAAAGGCGGTGTCGCCCTCATAAGCCAGAGCGGGGGCATCTGCCATCTCTGCGGTTTTCTCGCGATCGAGCAGAGGGTGGCTATGTCGAAGCTCATGAGCCTCGGCAACCGCTGCAACGTCGACTTCCCCGAGCTTCTCACGCATCTCGTTGAGACCGACGACACAACGCGGGTGGTGGCCCTGTATATAGAGGGGCTTGACGAGCCGAGGAAGCTTCTCGATGCCGCGAGGTCGCTTCGCGGGAAGAAGCCCATCATCGCGCTGAAGGCGGGTAAGAGCGAAAAGGGCGACAGCGCGAGCCGGTTCCACACCGGTTCCCTTGCCGGGAACCACGCGATCTGGAAAGGCGCCCTTCGCCAGGCGGGGATCCTGGAGGTCGCCACGGCGGAAGAGCTTCTCGATGCGGCAAAAGCCATCGATTCATGTCCCTTGCCGGGAGGAACCCGCATAGCCGTGCTGTCCGGCCAGGCGGGTCCGGGGATGATCGCCTCCGATGCCCTCGAGCCGTGCGGGCTCAGGCTGTCGGAATTTTCAGAGGCCACCCAGCGGAGGATCAACGACCTTCTGCCTCCCATCGCCATCCGCTCCAATCCCGTGGATATGGGGCCTGCATGGTACAATCCCGGAAATATCATCGAGATCCTGAAGACGGTGCTCGACGACGAACAGACGGATGGCGTCATCTTCCTTGCCATGTATGCGTCGGCCAACCTGAAGCTGGCAGAGGGGATGGTTGAATATATGAAGGCCGTGGACCCTTTTCGAAAACCTGTCATTGCCTGCTTCACCGCTCCTCCCGGCATATGGGACGAGCCTATAAAGGCGCTTGACCGCAGCAAAGGGGCAGCGATCCTTCCCACGCCCGAACGGGCTGTGAATGCCATGGCCAACCTGTGGAAGGTCAGACTGTTAACGAAAGGGACGGGGTGAGAACGTGGGAGCATTGATACTCTCGGTAGATGCCATAACATTCCTTGAAGAACAGGGGTTCCCCGTCCTGAAAAGTTGTCTGGCAAAGAACGAGGACGAGGCCGCAGACAAGGCGGGGGAGATAGGTTTTCCGGTGACGCTGAAGCTTTCGTCTCCGGACGTGATACACAAGACGGAAGCGAGCGGCATACGCGTTTCTCTCAAGGACGAAACCGCGGTGAGAGAAGCATTCAGGGAGATCGTCGGAAGCTTTGCCTCGGACACATCCAGGAGACTCGACGGGGTTATGGTGCAGGAACAAGGCGGCGGTATCGAGGTGATCGTGGGGATGCTCAGCGATCCACAGTTCGGACCCGTTCTGATGTTCGGACTGGGAGGCATCTTTGTGGAGGCGATGAAAGACGTTTCCTTCAGATTGGTCCCGCTGGGACCTTCCGATGCGAAGGATATGCTGGAAGAACTGAAGGGGTGCGAAGTGCTGAAGAACCCTCGAAATGGTTCCGTCGATCTCGCGGCGATCGAGAGTTTTCTCTTCCGGATCTCAACGTTTCTTGCAGACCGTCCCGAAATACGGGAAATGGATCTAAACCCCGTATTTGTCTCCTCTCATGGTATCCGGATCTGTGACGCCAGGATAAAGATACAGTGAGACCCCGAGCCTGACGGTGTCAGTTGGATGCGATCACCGGGGACGGGGGGACATCCCTCGCATCTTCACATGAGATGCCTTTTGGAAATCTCAGGGTTTCAGGATGTCACTCTCCAACGATCTCTATCTCGTTTGATAAGGTCTTGGTTGGCATTTGTTCAAATGGTCTTCTGCAGAAATCAAATCGAATTCTGTATCGACCCGCTTCCAATCCCGCGGGCAGCGTTGCCCGGATCGATCGCGACGCGTTCCTGTCATTGACCATGACGCACTCTTCTTCGCCCCGGCCTTGAATTGTCAGCACCGCCGCGTCATTCTTTCCTTCACCATCCTTGACCAATGCGGCTGTCTTGCGGATCCCGAATGGAAAATCACTCAAGGAAGTGAGGAGGAAGCGGACCTTCTCTCCTTGCCTGTAGCGATCATATTCGGTTGACAGGTAGAGTTTGCGGTTGAATTCACTTTCCCTCGTGCCGGTCTTAGACGTTGCCGCCTCCCAGAAGCGGGGCTTTCCGGAATCGAGGTGAATGCTCTTGCCTCCGTAATGGCCGACTCCGCAGCAATTCTCCTTGCGAATAGCCTCCCACAGGACCTTGCCGCCTATCCCCTCCAGGTAGAAATCCAGGGCCATGCCGTCCATATGAGTGCTCGTCCTTGCCACGTTGCCGCCGGACTTCTTCAGCTTCTGGTTATAGGCAGGGCTCCTGTAGCCTGAAATGAGATGGATCATCTTACCGGGAGCGACCTTGTCAGAGAAATAATCCAGTAAGATGAGAAGCCTTAGAGAGATATGCTCTCCCTTCCGACCGTCGGAAAAACCAAACACCCCGTCGATTGCATCGAGAGCCTTTTCATTGAACCTGCCGTCGGCATCAAAAAGATTCACCGTCGCTTCTCGTCCATTGTGCTCATTCCGTATGCTTATCGTGCCGTCCCCCGTCCGAAAGAAACGCACAGGGTCCGATGATGACGTGCCAGGACAAGGGAAGAGTATGATCAGTGAAACGGCGATCAACAAAGACCGGTACATGAGCTGAAAGAGCGAGGGCAATATTCTGGAGGGATTCATGCAGAATTATAATAGGCCGCCAGAGGATATGCAACCCATATAAATGCCGCAAGGCGAAGCTTTGGGGGCGCCCTTCTGAGGTTTGCGGCGGGTTGCGGGGCGCGTGGCCTTATCCCCCCCCCGTGCAGTCAGACGCATCGGTCCCGGTCACTTTTGTGCCCGGTCCGCGTTCCCCGAAAGCGCAACGGGTCCCGTGATCCTTAAGCTAATATCTGCCCGGGGATACTATTCTTCTTGCTTCGTGAAAGCTTCGATCTCACATTGCCATTTCGGCTTTCAGGAAGGAATGAGCAATTCGCCCTCTAGTTTCTCTGAAATGTACATGATCGCTCACCCCTCGGGATATAATTGTTGGGGTCACATCTTATAGGTTTTTGTATTATCTTTACAAGGTTTTTTGACACGATCTCAACTTCAATCAGCGCTTCACCAAAGCAATTGTAATCTTTCTGATGTTCACCCGGTGGACATGTATTTGCGATATAATTGTATTTCAATATGAGTCCATCCACCTGCTTGGATTCATACCTTGCCTCTGGTACGCTGGTTAAAGAAAATCCTGTTTTGGTGTTTACCCAACCGTCTCTGTTGGGATAGACATTTTTAAAATCGATAAGGTGTAAGCCGCAATTTCCCCTTACTTGCCAGATCTGCTTGTTTGAAAGAGAGATCAACACGCCTATAACATCCGGAACGGAGAGTACCTGTTCAGCCTTGTATTCATGACGTTGCGCCTTTTCAGGCATCGTTTCGGCGAATGCTAAAGGGATCCATGTAAAAAATATCACCAGGCTGATCAAACAACCAATTTGTCTGTAGTGCATTTGCCGTATTGCTCCCCTCCTGCTCCCTAACGATCGAATTGCCAGTTCAGGTCATCAATGGCATCCACCACCATACCGGTCCCTGTCGCGATGAGCAGGATATCCTGCGCCACGCGCACAAAACGGTGCTTTGACGGCGGCGGTCCCAGTTGCACGAGGACGCTCTGCGGGAGATTGTAGAAGACGACATCCCTCGGCAGCGGCCGTCCGACCACCCATTTCTTCGCCTGTCCGGGCGGCATGCAACCATTGTGCTTTTTGGCAAGACCCGGCGGGCAGTGGCCTTTTTTATACTGTTGCCCATAATAATCGTGAATGTGAACCCGCTGTTGTTCAGTGAAGTAGCGATGTCCCTTCCCATCAGGACCCTTTTTGTCCTGGGATTTCCCGCGGTCAGGGCCCCCTTTCCCATCATACCTTTCCTGGGTCTCCTTGGACTTGCCCTTATCTTGCGTGTCACCACCTGCCCAGGGGGGCTTCTTAGCCAGCACCGGACCAGCGGCAAGAACTCCGGCCAACAAGAAAACCAGTGCCAAAGTCATTGGCAAATAAAAGCGCTTCATTATTACCTCCCGTCGATATATAAGAATGTGCTCTTTATCAGTATATCAGCTAAACTGAGCTTGCCGGAATAAAACGAAACGCAAATTCCCGCACTATATTAAGTAAAATCCAAAATATACGTATGGCGCAACTGCATCCTATCACCATGTCCGGTTGAAATAAAGTCCCCTCCGGCTCCCACAGACGTTCATATAGTTGGTCGACGCCGTCTGGCCGAGACGCGAAGCGCATGAACTTATCCCCGAGCAGCCACGCTCCGGCTCCCACCCGTTACGCGCCTTCGGCTCGTTCGATGCTCATTGCGGACAGAGGTGGGTGCAAAACCGGGGCAGGTAGCGTTCGTTAATAAGTAAATAACTCAATCCCTCAGATTCCCTTCCCGCTATTCTCCAGGGCGCTGCGCCGAGCAGGGACATTGGCAGGAGAAAGAGGTTGAAGCTCTCCTGAAAAAAGTCACTTATGTTTTACCGAACGTCCCCTTGTCACCCCCTGGACGATCTGAGTTTCTTACCTTCAGAAGAAGGTCACCGATGTTCTTTTCATTGCTATCTTTTACCTGGATGCGAGGCTTTCCATTCTCGCTGTTCTTTTAACTTTTGCTCTATTTTTTGGTTACGTTGTTCCACTACTTTTATGGAGTGGTCAAGGGCTGCGTTTATCCCTGTTCCTACTGCTAAAGCTACACCGCCTGCAGGACTCACCGCACCTAAAGCGCCGGCAGTTGTATAACCTACAATTTCCTTTCCGGCGCCTCTCAGTTTTAGCGGTTTTTGGCTGGAGGATACGAGCATTTCTTTATAAACACCGAGCCTGGCACGCTCTTCAATAATGGAGGTTCTCTGGTTCTGATAGATACCGATAACTTCATCGATATCCTTTATAATACCGTCATACGTCTTGATGGAATCACTTAAGTATTCAATTTGTTCCTCGGGAGACAGTATGGTTTGATCTGCCCATTGCTTTTCTTCCGCATAAGCCATGGACACCACCAAGACCAACAGCACGGTAAACAGCAAGATCATCGTCTTCTTCATTTCATCCTCCTCTTTTCTGCCCGCAACGAACAGATAACTTGATTATACAAATGAGGTTCATCTACCCTCTACTCCTGATGTCAATATACATACCACTCTGATATTGTACTGTACAAATGTCAACAAGATTCAAGGAAGGTAACTATTGCCAGTGGAAAGATGAAATAGATCAATCTTCGTGAAAAACTCTCTTACAGG
>JAQVWF010000020.1 GCA_028698615.1 Syntrophorhabdaceae bacterium | reverse complement strand
CTTGACTTTCCCCCCTCCAAACGATAGATTATGGCATGTTCACACTTTGCGTGAAGGATTCATTTGCGGCCGCGCACCGCCTTGTTGGGTATAAGGGCAAATGCGAGGAGCTGCATGGCCACAATTTTACCGTGGAGGTCTTCATCAGCGGCGATCGCCTGGGGGATGACGGGATGCTCGTTGATTTCCAGACCATCAAGGCGGACCTCCAGGAGGTTCTCGATATCCTCGACCACAAGTATATCAACGACATACCCTTCTTCGCAGAGCGGGCCAGCTCCGCCGAATACATCGCCATGTATATATTCTCGGAGATGGATAGGCGCACGGGCGGCGAGCGCGTCTCCGTCAGGGAGGTCAGGGTCTGGGAATCGGAAAGGGCCTATGCGTCCTATGAACGATAGAAAAAAAATGGCCGACGTCCAGAGCATGCATGACAGCCGTGAGATTGAGATCGACAAGGTGGGCGTCAAGAACGTCAAGTACCCCATAATCGTCCTCGACAGGGCGAACGGTCACCAAAATACCATCGCCACCATCGACATGTATGTAACCCTTCCCCATCACTGCAAGGGGACCCACATGAGCAGGTTCGTCGAGATCCTCCATGAATATAAGAACATGATCAACATGAGGAATTTCCCCGACATCCTCAAGGAAATGAAGATGCGGCTCGATGCGGAAGCCGCCCATATGTCCGTCTCTTTTCCCTACTTCATCAAGAAGGAGGCTCCCGTCTCGAAGACCCCGAGCTACATGGAATATCAGTGCGGGTTCAAGGGATCCATGGACGCGGACAGTACCATGACCGAATTTGTCGTCTCCGTCTCCGTCCCGATAAACACGCTTTGCCCCTGCTCCAAAGAGATAAGCGAGCGGGGGGCTCACAACCAGAGAGGGATCACAAAGGTGGATGTGCATACGAAGAGGTTCTTCTGGATCGAGGACCTCATCGGTATTGTAGAAAGAAGCGCAAGCAGTGATATATACTCTATTCTCAAGAGAGAAGACGAGAAGTTCATAACCGAGCACGCCTTCGACAATCCCAGGTTCGTCGAGGATGTGGTAAGAGACATATCTGAGAGATTAACTCAGGACACAAATGTCCGGTGGTTTGCAATCGAGGCGGAGAACTTCGAGAGTATACACAACCATAGTGCATATGCGTATCTTGAAAGAGACAACAAGGGAGGGAATGTATGAAAAAGATCATGATCCTGTGTTTTGCGCTGTCCCTGATATGTGCCGGATGCGCCGCTTTCCAGAAACAGTCGTCTGAACCTGCGCCGGCCCCCAAGAGCCAGGGCTTCAATCAGGCCTTCTACGGTTTCCCCGACGTGCCTGTGCCGAAAGAGGTCGAGATCGTCAACGAGCGCAGCTTCGTCTACGAGACCCCCACCTTCAAAGCGGGAGTCATTGTCTTCAGCGGCAACGTCGATCCCTCCTCCGTCGAGAGCTATTTCAAGATCAACATGGCCAAGAACGGCTGGAGATACATTAACAGTTTCAGGTACAAAGACATCGTCATGAATTACGCGAAGGATGACAAGATGTGCAATATCAAGATATCCCGCGGCGCATTTCAAACTGAACTCGAGATCTGGGTGGGCCCCGCCGACAGGGGATCGCTCCAGAAACCCGCCGCCGCGAATGGACCGAAGTAGAGAGATAAACGTCCATACCATCGAGAGCATTTTTGAAATGGACATGATCAAGGACGCTCTCGATAGAGAGGACATACCATACACCATCAAGGAACACAGGGACACGGCCTACGACGGCCTTTTCATCCTCCAGAAAGGCTTCGCATCCCTCTACGTGGAAGAACGCGACAGGGACCGCGTCCTTGAGATGGTAAAACGCATCAGAACCCTCCCCTATGTGGCATATTCAAAGGACGAATGACCCCGGGAGGCTCGTCGGGGGCATAAAGTTCGCCTCTTTCGTCGGGGGAGGCGGAAAAACAAGCCTCATTGAGAGCCTCGCCCGTTCATGCCTTGCGGTAAAAAGGTCCGTCGCCGTCACCACGACGACAAAGATATTCGCCGTGGAGCCTTTCGAGCTTTTTGACGACCGGGCGAAGACAGAGTGCCGCACGCCCTTCATGCATATCGGCAAGACCCTCGAAAAGGGCAAACTGACAGCCCTCTCCTTCGAAGAGGTTGAATCCCTCGGCAACGAGTTCGATGTCGTGCTCATCGAAGCAGACGGCGCAAAAGGCCATCCCCTTAAGTACCCCGCGGAATACGAGCCCGTCATTCCCTCTTTCTCGGAAAAGGTTTTCATAGTAGCCGGCCTCGACGCCCTTTTCCAGCCCTTCCAGAACGTGGTCTTCCGCCACGAACTCTTCAAGCGCGCCACAGGGACCGAACCGCCGCGACTGCTATATCCCGATATCTTTCTCCGCCTCTTTCGTGAAGACGCACTTCTCAAGAACACCGCCGGCCTCGACCGCACCATAGTCCTCAACCAGTACGACACCTGCCGCCCCCGCCACCTCGCCTCCGTCCTCATGGAGAAGATAATGGAGCAGACGGGCATCACGGGCGGCGTCATCAGCGCAACAAAGCGCGGGATCTATTACAGTACGAAGCTCCTCCAGCCGCTCAGGTCTTAAGGCGTTTCCAACATGAAACCTGGAACATGAAACCTGCGACATGTCTTTATTTCCTTGCTTTTTGTCCAATATATTCATATATTTATGGCTTATGGACAAACCGGTTATCGCATCCGTCACGTTGGCGGACATCTATTTGGATCAGGGACACATCGAAAGGTCCATCGAGATCTATGCCGAACTGGTAAGAACAGAACCGCACAACGAGGTGTATAAGAAACGCCTTGCCAGCCTCAAGAAGGAATGGAAGGCCGGTCATAAAAAACCCGGGATATTGCGCAGCGTCCTGAAAACGAAAATATGGTAATGACACGCCAATCACGGATAGAACAGGTACAGGGTCTCCTCAGTGAGACGGGGCTCGACGGCTGTGTCCTCAAGGGCATGGACAACATTTTTTACCTGACGGGCTTCAGGGGCTCCGAGGGAAGTCTTTTTGTCACCCGGGGCGATGTCGTGCTCGTTGTCGATTTTCGTTATATCACGCACGCCAGAGAGATTGTGCGCGACATCCACATAGAAGAGATAAAACCGAAGCGTGACGCCATCCACGAGCTCTGCACGAAATACAAGGTTTCAAAACTGGGCTTCGATGGCGCGCATGTCCCGTACAACGTTTACAGAACCTGGGCTGAGAGCCTTGTCGGCATCAGTCTCGTCCCCATGAGCAATGCCATCGAGGAGATACGAAGGAACAAGGAGCCGGAGGAGATCACCGCCATCATGGAAGCCATCGCGGCGGCAACGAATGCTTTTAAGGACATCCTCGAACTCGTGACGCCTGGAAGAACGGAAAAGGAAATAGCCGATGAGCTTGACCATGCCATGCGCAGACACGGGGCGCAGGGCCCCTCCTTCGAGACCATTGTTGCCTCCGGTCCGCGGGGCGCTCTGCCGCATGCACAGCCCGGCGACAAGAGGCTCAGGGAGGGCGAAACGGTCATTATAGACTACGGCGCCGCCGTGGACGGATACTGCAGCGACGAGACGGTCACCGTGTGTCTCGGAGACACACCGGACAAGCTTTCCGAGATCTACACAATTGTCAATGACGCACGCAAACTGGGCATCGAAAAAGCCACGGCAGGCATGGCCGTAAGACACCTCGACAGCATCGTAAGGGGCTACATCGAAGAGCACGGCTACGGCGATCTCTTTCGCCACGGCGTCGGCCACGGTGTGGGAATCGCCGTTCACGAGGCCCCGAGCATCAACAGCGCGGCTGCGGCGATACTGGAAGAGAACATGGTCATTACCATCGAGCCCGGCATATATCTGCCGAATATCGGTGGCGTCAGACTTGAAGATATGGTACTAATAACAAAAGATAGACCGCAGGTTCTTACTCACATCAGAAAAGACATGATAAAGATGTAAATACGCACACAGGCGGAAGATCGCAGGAGGAAATATATGATCGTCGACACAACAGAATTCAGGAAGGGTCTCAGAATTCTCCAGGATGACGAACCGTTCACCATTGTCGAATTTCAGCACGTTAAGCCGGGCAAGGGCGGCGCCTTCGTCAGGACCCGAATGAAGAGCCTCATTACGGGCAATGTCCTCGACAAGACATTCAGGTCAGGCGACAAGGCGGAAGTCCCCGATGTGGAAGAGAAACAGATGCAGTTCCTCTACAAGGAAGGTGTCAACTACCATTTCATGGATGAGGCTACATACGATCAGATCTTCATTGAAGAGGACAATCTCGGAGACACAAAGAACTATCTCAAGGAAAGCATGGTCATAACGGTCCTCTTCTACAAAGGCAGGACGATAGGCGTCGACATCCAGAACTTCGTCATTCTCACCATTACCCAGACGGAACCAGGCATCAAGGGCGATACCGCCCAGAATGCCACAAAACCCGCCATCCTCGAAACTGGCTACACCGTGCAGGTCCCCCTCTTTGTCGAGGAGGGCGATAAGGTCAAAGTCGATACAAGAACGGGCCAATACATCGAGCGCGCACAAAAATAGGAGGCCCATGTTAATCACCTTTGAAGGCATCGAGGGAAGCGGCAAGACAACACAGATCGAACTCCTGAGCGATTACCTCTCCGGGGAGGGCCATTCCGTGGTCAAGACGCGTGAGCCCGGCGGTACCGGCTTCGGCGAGGCCTTGCGGGAGGTCCTTTTAAAGAACAACATGGATGTCGATCCTCTGTCGGAGCTTCTCGTTTTCATGGCCATGAGGGCACAGCATGTCGAGGAGGTCATCCTCCCGGCGCTCCAGGACGGCAAGGTTATCCTCTGTGACAGGTTCATCGATGCGACGTACGCTTACCAGGGATACGGCCGGAAGATCGACCTGGGGGTGATCGAGACCCTCAACAGGCTCGTAACGAAAGGCATACGTCCCAATCTTACGATCCTCATGAACGTGACCGCCGAAAGGGGGCTCAAACGCAAGGCCGCGGCATCCCTAATGGACAGAATAGAGGAGGAGGACATCTCCTTCCATCAGAGAGTGAAAAAGGCTTACGAGAAACTCGCCAAGGAAGATCCCAAAAGGTTTTTTGTCGTCGACGGCTCGCTCAAGGTGGAGGCAATCCACGAGATCGTCAGAGAGAAGACAAACAACGTCCTGAAGAGCTATGGCGTTTGAAGACATCATCGGCCACGAGAGGCAAAAGCGTTTTCTGAACTCTCTTATAGAGAGCGGGAATATCCCCCACGCCTTTCTGTTCTGCGGCCAGGAAGGGATCGGCAAGAGAAGAACGGCCATGGAGTTTGCCGGGCGCCTTTTCTGCCAGGCCGGAACGGGCTGTGGAAAATGCCGCCCCTGCATGAAACTCGACCGGGGAGTCCACCCCGATCTTGTCCTTATCCAGAATGAAGGTTCCATAGGCATAGACGACTCCCGGATGATCACAAAGGAGGTCTCGGAACGCCCCTTTGAGCAGGACAGACGGATCATTGTCATCGATAACGCGGAAACGATGACCACGGAGGCGGCGAACGCCCTTCTGAAAACACTGGAGGAACCCCCGCCCTACAACCACTTCTTCATCATCACCTCCTCGGAGCGCGAGATTCCCCTGACGATCCGCTCGCGGTGCACCCGTGTCGCCTTTTCGCCGCTCTCCCGGGGACAGCTCGAACTCTACTTTTCTGACCGGGCCCACATCGACCCCGACCGGGCGCGACTTCTGGCCTCCATCTCTTTCGGCAGCATCGGCAACGGTCTGTTCTGGCTCGACGAGGGCAACTTCTCTCTCAGGGTCAGGATGGCAGAGGCGCTCTCGGGGAGAATGAAAGGTTTTGTTCTCACTTCATCGCTGGCAGAAAAGGCATCCACGACAGATAGAAGCAGTTCCATGTACCTGACGTTCCTCCTTTCCTTCTTCAGGGACCTCTTCGTAAGAAAGGTCACCGGCGAGATGTCCTTCATCACGAACACCGACCTGGGGGAAATCCTCGACGAGACCCATGGCGACCTCGTATGGATAGAAGACTCGCTGAAAAGAATACAGGAAACTGTTCGCGTAATGAGGTATAATGTTAACCGCTGGCTGATGTTCGAAAATCTTCTCATTCACGTTGCGAGGGAATAGGCAATGAAAAGTTGTTACGTCAATATCGACAGGCTGACCGGAGTCGTTGAACTGGAGGCCGTCGACGATATAAAGATCGGCGACTATGTCATCAGTGAACTTGACAAGGGAACCTGCCTCGGCACCGTCATATCCGAGCCCGTAGACACGGCCAGGGAGGATCTGGCCAAGATCGGCAGGAAGGCCACAGAGCAGGAAGTTGAGGACCACTTCCTGTTGAAGGAAAAGGAAATGTACGCATTCGACTTCTGCAAGAGGAAGATCGACGAAATGGCCCTCCCCATGAAGCTTCTTTCCACGGAGTATCTCTTTGGCGGCACAAAACTTCTTTTCTATTTCATCTCCGAGAACAGGGTTGATTTCCGGGAACTCGTCAAGGAACTGGCGAAGGAATTCAAGATAAGGATCGAGCTAAGGCAGGTCGGCGTACGAGACGAGGCGAAGATAGTCGGCGGCCTGGGGAATTGCGGCAATACCGTATGTTGCAGGAGGTTCCTGAATAATTTCTCCATCGTGTCCATCAAGATGGTGAAGGAACAGGGCCTTGCGCTCAACCCCTCAAAGATATCCGGCATCTGCGGAAGGCTCATGTGCTGCCTCGCCTATGAGTACGAGACATACCTCTCTTTGAAAAAGAACTTTCCCAGAATAGGTAAGCGCGTCACCACGCCCCAGGGTGATGGCAAGGTCGTGAAGCACAACGCCCTCAACGCAACCCTTTCCGTTCAACTCGATGAGGGCAAGGAGATAGCGCTGGCCCTCAAGGATGTCTCCATAGCGGAACAGCCGAAGGGCAATCAGCCGGCGACAAGCCCCGCCGACAGGAGCAAGCCGAAGAACGACAACGACAGGGGACAGTCAAGAGAGAGGCAGTTAAGCCCACCGGAACAAAACAAGCCGAAACATGACAATTCCAGGGGTCAGGCAAGGGACAGGCAGTCCGGCCCGGGCGACCACCGCGGGCCGAAGAAGAACAATGGTCAAAGGAAGAACAATAACCAATCACCAAATTCCAATAACCCAACCAGGAAGATAACGACCAATGACCAGATCCCAATAACCAAACAAGAAGATAACGACCAATGACCTGACGAGAAGAGCTTGAGGCTTCGGAGATCCCATCATGGATAAGAAATACTACATAACGACACCCATCTATTACATCAACGACGTCCCTCACATCGGACATGCATACACGACAATAGCGGCGGACATCATGGCCCGCTACAAGAGACTCCGCGGCTACCGTGTCTTCTTTTTGACCGGAACGGATGAGCACGGGCAGAAAGTGGAAAAAGCCGCAGCCCTCTCGGGCATCCACCCGCAGGAACACGCCGACTCCATGGTCAACCGTTTCACCGACCTCTGGGAGGTCCTCAACATATCCAATACGGGGTTCATAAGAACAACGGAAGAGCGCCACAAAAAGGTGGTTCAGCACATCTTCGAGAAGGTCCGGGAAAAAGACGACATCTATCTGGGCGAATACGAAGACTGGTATTGCGTTCCCTGCGAGGGGTATTACACGGAGATGCAGCTCAAGGACGGCCTTTGCCCGGACTGCCTGCGCAAACCGGAGAAGCTCAAGGAAGAGAGCTATTTCTTTCGTCTGTCAAAATACACCCAGCCCCTGCTCGACCACATGGAACAGCATCGCGATTTCGTGATGCCCGAGGTACGCTATAACGAGGTGGCCAGCTTCGTAAAGGGCGGCCTGCGCGACCTCTCGGTGAGCAGGACAAGCTTCAACTGGGGAATAAAGGTTCCCTCACACGACCATCATATCGTCTACGTCTGGTTCGACGCGCTGACCAATTATCTCACGGGCGTCGGCTTTCTTGAAGACGAAGAGGCATTCAAATCCTTCTGGCCATGTGATGCCCACCTCATCGGCAAGGATATCCTCCGGTTCCACGCCGTCTACTGGCCCAGTTTCCTCATGTCCTACGGCCTTGAACCCCCAAGACACATCTTCGCTCACGGATGGTGGACCATAGAGGGCCAGAAGATGTCCAAGTCCCTGGGCAACGTCGTGGATCCTCATGAAGTTGTCAATGCCTACGGCGTCGATGAATTCCGCTTCTTTCTCTTCCGCGAAGTCCCCTTCGGACTCGACGGCGATTTTTCGAAACATGCCATCGTTCACCGCATCAACGGCGATCTGGCAAACGATTTTGGCAACCTGACGAGCCGCACCGTAACGATGATCGGCAAATTCCTCAAGGGAACGATAGAGAGACCGGAGCGGAAAGCCGGCATGGACGATCACGTCGAAGCCGCGGCAATGAGACTCATAGCGGAGTATCAAAAGGAAATGGAGGCCTTCGCCTTCCACAAGGCCCTCCACAGTGTATTCGAGATCATATCCATCCTCAACAAGTACATAGACTCCGAGGCGCCGTGGAA
This sequence comes from Syntrophorhabdaceae bacterium, assembly GCA_028698615.1. Classification (NCBI taxonomy): domain Bacteria; kingdom Pseudomonadati; phylum Thermodesulfobacteriota; class Syntrophorhabdia; order Syntrophorhabdales; family Syntrophorhabdaceae; species Syntrophorhabdaceae bacterium. Next base: position 34,500 of record JAQVWF010000020.1, on the reverse strand, counting down.
ACTGGCGAAGGAAAACGACGTCCGCGTCAAGACGGTCATGTTCAATCTCTGGAACGGCATACGGATCGCGGCGGTCCTGCTTTATCCCTTCATGCCCCGCAAATCCCAGCTTATCTGGAAGGCCCTGGGCATCGGAGGGCAGATCGAGTCAAGCGATCTCGAAGAGGAGATGCGGTTCTATACCCCTTCGGACATCGGTCCTATCGACAAGATACCGCCCATCTTCCCCCGCATAGAAGAAACGTAAATGGCCTTCATATCCCTGCAGAAGACCCTTGCCAAGGTCCTGAAAGGGTATCGCATCAACGACCTCGAGTCGATCAAGCTCTTTGCGATGTGGGACAGGATAGCCGGTGAGAAGATGGCTTCTCACTGCCAGCCGGTGCGCATCGACAGGGGCATCCTCTATGTCGAGGTAGACGACCCCATGTGGCTTACTCAACTACGGTATATGAAGATAGACATTCAGGCCAGAATAGCGGAAATCATCCAAAAGGACAGCGTAAAGGATATACGGTTTTTTCTAAAACATCCGGGTTAGAAATGATTTTACATTACCCGTTTTCTATTTCCTTCTTGATCGCTTCGAGCGCTTCGCGGTAAGGGATGCCCCTGGCGTCGGCGATGGATCTGACGTCGTCGAACTCGATGTGTGTTTTGATGAGGCTGCCGGAACCATCGAAGCCTTTCTTTATGCGGACGTGCCCCAGTGAGGTCTCTACGCTCGCCTCTTCCCGCCTCAACACGCGCCTCATGTGGGTGCGGAAACGCATGCCGAACGTCGTCGTTTCGGCGAATATCATATCGATGATCTTCTCCAGTCCGCTCCGGTCGACCGTGACACTGAGCCTCATGCCCATCCTTCCCTTTTTCATGAAGACAGGAAAAAAGAGGACGTCAAGAGCGCCCGCCTCGCGGAGCCTTTCGGCTACAGCGCCCATGTATTCCATTTCCATGTCGTCAAGGTCCGCCTCGATGACCTCGACCTCCTGGTCATAGACAGGTTCATCCGTTTCGCCAACAAAGATCCTGAGGACATCGGGCCGCGAAGACTCGTATGTCCCGACACCATACCCCTCTCGGATAGTCCTGAAGGCGGGGGCGCTGCCCCGCGGCTCCGCGTAATAGGCAACGATAGCGGCCCCCGTCGGGGTGGTCAACTCGAGGGTCTCTCCGTAAAAGACGAGACGGCGGCCCCCAAGAATTCCCAATGTCACCGGTGGCGGGTTGGGTATCGGGCCATGGGAAGTGGTGATGGTGCCGCTGCCGCAGGGCACGGGCCCGCAGAAAACCTTATCCGGCCCGAGAAACCTGACACCATATGCAACGCACAGAAGATCTATGATCGTATCGATATGTGATAGTTCGTGGAGGTGAAGCTCATCGCGGGAAACACCGTGTATCCTGGATTCCGCCGACACGATGAGGGACAGCATGCCCAGGGCGTCATCTCTCACCCTTTTGTCGGCGTCGATGCCGCTTATGACCTCTTCCATCTCGGATATGGTGTAATACCTGTCCGACTCTCCTATCTCAAGGTGAATGCCGCTTATGACACCTTGCGTGAGCCGCACCGGCTTCATCGAAGGCGCATCGGGCGATACCTTTCCGACGAGTTCTTTCAGCGCATCAAAGGGGACACCGGCATCGACGAGGGCACTGATCATCATGTCGCCGCTTATCCCGAATACGGGGTCTATGTAAAGTATCTTCATAACCGGTTAATAAGTGTGGCAAAGTATGCTGCGCCAAAACCGTTGTCTATGTTAAAGACGCCTACTGTGGAGCAGGAATTGAGCATCGCGAGAAGCGCCGTCAGCCCCGAGAAGCTCGCCCCGTATCCGACGCTCGTAGGAACGGCTATCACGGGCACGCCCACGATGCCGGCCACAATGGATGGAAGGGCCCCCTCCATGCCCGCCGCCACGATAATGACCCGGGCCCTCTTGAGAATCGGCAAGTTCTGAAACAGCCGGTGGATGCCCGCCACACCGACATCACAAAGCTTTTCCGTATCATTGCCAAAAAAGGTCGAGGCCACGTAGGCCTCTTCCGCCACCTTCGAATCACTGGTTCCGGCAGATATCACAAGAACCATCCCCTTGCCTTCGGCCGGACGCTCCCTGCGAACAAAAAAACACCGGGCTTCCGTGTTGTATGTCCCCTCGGGAAACCTTTCCGTGAGAGCCTCGCCTGTTGCGAAATCAATGCGTGTCACAAGCACGTCCAGGTCCTTCTGCCTGAAGGAACCCACGATGTCGTAAAGCTGGGGGAGCGTCTTCCCCTCACCGAAAACAACCTCCTGAACACCCTTCCGAAGCAGCCGGTGATGATCGACCTTGGTGTGTTCCAGGTCCTCATAGGGCATATCCTTGAATCGCTCGTATGCATCCTCGACGCAAATACGCCCGTCTCTGACCGCGGCAAGAAGCGTCATGATCTTTTCGTCAATCACTGGAGCCTCCCCCAAGCAAAGCACAACAGCCCCCAACTGAGCAAAGCTTTTTCATCATTCCGGCGAAGGATGGATGAGCATTGAATGGAATATCGGGCACACCGATCTGTCACCATCGTGTTTGCTCCTCTCCGAAGGCATGCCGTATCACGCGGACCGTATCGCCGTCGATACCGACCACGTCGAAGCGAATGCGCCGGTCGATGCATCGGTTCTTCTTGAGATAAACCTGGGCGGAACGTATGATGTGCAGTTTCTTGCGGGCGTCTATGGCCTCGAGGGAAACGCCGAAGCTGCGGCCCCTGCGCCTCTTGACCTCTACGAAAACAAGGCAGCCGCTTTCTTCGGCAATGATATCGATCTCTCCAAAGGGACTTCTGAAGTTCGTGGCAAGGATACGATAGCCTTCCTTTTTCAGGACGGCCGCGGCACGGTCTTCGCCTTCCTGTCCTGTCACCCGCTTATCGATCACAGTATTCCTTTACCCCCCTGAAGGTTGTTCGATGGATGGGGGTTATACCGAATTCCCTGATAGCCGCCTTGTGTTGCGCTGTCGGGTACCCCTTGTTGTCCTTGAAGTTGTAGTTCGGATAGACACGGTGATATGCATCCATGGCCCTGTCACGGACAACCTTGGCCACGATGGAGGCGCTGGCCATGAAAAAACACTTCCTGTCTCCGCGAACAATGGGGCGCGCCCTGGGGTAGTTCCTGAGCCCCCGGTTGCCGTCCACGAGCACGACATCGGGATCCATCCCCGTTGCCAGCAAAGCACGCTCCATGGAAAGAAGGCTGGCGTTAAGGATGTTCATGGCGTCGATCTCTTCACGGCTTGCCATCCCTATCCCGACACTCAACGCGTTGTCCATTATCCACGAAAAAAGACCGACTCGCTCTTTCTGGGTCAGGAGCTTTGAGTCGGTCACCCCGTTCTTATTTTCCGGCACTTTTTCCCAGATCACGCAGGACGAAACCACCGGGCCGGCGAGCGGACCCCGTCCGGCCTCATCTATTCCACCCACGAGACCTGTCAGCCGGCAGATCATCGTTCTTCTGCTAATCCCTTTTTTCTTTAAGCTTCGCCGCTTTTCCTCTAAGATTGCGCAGGTAGTACAGCTTTGATCTTCTGATCTTGCTCTTGCTCACCCTTACAATCCTGTCGATAAGGGGCGAATGCATGGGAAAGGTCTTTTCAACGCCAACGCCGTAGGAGACTTTCCGAACCGTGAACGAGGCCCTCGTGTTTCCACCCCTCCTGCGGATAACCACGCCTTCGAATATCTGGATCCTTTCCTTCTCTCCTTCAAAGATCCTCGTATAAACCTTTACGTTATCGCCTATCCCGACCTCGGGAAGATCGAGCCTCATATTTTCTTTTTCAAGCATATCGATCATCTCATTCATGGTGCCCTCCTCTTTCACTAAAAATTCTATCCAGAATAATACCCAGTGCGACGCGAAGGGAAAGGTGATTGTAGTCGCCCGCGCCGCTGATGGGTTCAAGCATTCTATCGCAAAGATCCACAACTTCCTCCGCCAGGCCCCAGCCCGTGCCGAAAAGCACAAGGGCCGGCTGCTGCCCTTTCGTGACGAGATCGTGGAAGTCACCGGAGGACATCGTTTTTGCCTCCCTTTTCCGAGAGGACGTACCGATGATCAAGGGCCGCCGGCCGCTGCCGAAATCCTTGAGCACCGTATCGATGTCCGGACTTATCCTCACCCTTCTAAGGGCTTCTCCCCGTGCGGGGTTGTACGTGGCCCCGTATCCGTCTACCCAGTGATGGACCAGTCTTTCCGCTATCTCCCGCTGTCGGGCGAGAGGTGACACAATATAGCACAAGTCTATGCCAAAAGTCATGCAAGTTCTTGCCATATCATGTATTTCCAAATTCGTAAGACTCGTTGCCACGACGTCTCCGCGTTTGTCATAGACGGGATAATGAATGACTCCTATGCTGACGCTATTCAGGGAATTCCTCCATGATCTCTCTCATGAACCTGCGGTCCTCCTCGCTGGCCTGAAATCCCTGGAGGAGGTCGGAACGTTTGAGGACCGTTTTCCTGATCGCCTCTTTACGCCTCCACTTCCGTATCTCCTCGTGGTTCCCCGAAAGGAGAACGGGCGGCACCGATGAGTCCATGAATGTCTCCGGTCTTGTGTACTGGGGGTATTCCAGGAGAGGTTCCCTGAAACTCTCCGCCGACACCGATTCATCGTTTCCGAGAACCCCGGGGATAAAGCGGGAGACGGCATCGATGAGAACGAGCGCCGGGAACTCCCCGCCGGACGTGACATAGTCCCCCACGGATATCTCTTCATCGATGTGGTCGAGCACGCGCTCGTCGACACCTTCGTAACGACCGCACACAAGACAAATATGGGGCGAACGGGCGAACCGCTCGGCGGTGAACTGGTCGAACCTGCGTCCCTGGGGCGTCAGGAGGACAAACTTCGCCTTTCCAGAAGCCTCTTTCACATGCTCTATGGCCCTGTAGATAGGTTCCACCTTCATGACCATTCCCGGCCCGCCCCCGTAGGGCGTGTCATCGCATGAGCGATGGGGATCATCGGCAAAGTCCCGTATATTGATGATATTGAAATTGACAAGCCCCTTGTCGGCTGCCTTGCCAAGAATACTCTCCTTAAGGGGCGATGAAAAGATCCCCGGAAACAAGGTTAGAATTGAAAAGATCATAAAAGAAGTCTCTCGATGTCCACGCGGATCGTGCCGCGGCTCACGTCTATATCGATGATGAATCCTTCCACCATGGGGATCATCAGTTCCCTTTCCCCTTCAACAAGGAGAATATCATTCGCGCCGGTACGCAACAGCGACTGCACCCTCCCAAGGATTGTCCCCTCTGCGGTCATTACCTCAAGTCCGATCAACTGGTACTCGTAATACTCGCCGTCTTCCAACCGGGGGAGGTCTGCTTCCCTGACAAACAGCTCCTTTGCCACAAGGAAGGAGACCTCCTCAGCGGTCGAAACCCCATGAAATGAGAGATAAAAAAAACGCTTCCGGTATTTTGCCCCCACAGGCTTCAGTTCAATATATTCGTCGCCTTTAAGGGCAAACAACGAGGTGTGGTCGAAAAACTCTCCCTTCACCTCGTTGTAATAGTAGAACTTTACTTCACCCCGCATGCCGGATGTCGACACGACTCGGCCGACAGGGATCCATTTCATTACTCGATGATCTCGAGGACGGCCCTCTTCTTAACCTTCGTCGAAGCCGCGCTCAATATCGTCCTCATGGCCCGGGCGGTTCTGCCCTGTTTCCCGATGACCTTACCCAGATCATCCTTGGCAACGTTGAGTTCAATGACAGAGGTCTTTTCCCCCTCGATCTCGGAGACCCTGACACTCTCAGGATTGTCAACTAACGCCCTCGCAATATACTCGATCAACTCTTTCAACATGATCCACCTCCGTTGGTTTTATGAAAGCTCCTTAAGAACCCCCTCTCTCTTGAACAAACTCTCGACCGTCCTCGTCGGTCTCACACCTTTTTCGTACCACGTTTTAATTTTGTCTTTGTCGAGGCTTATCTCCGCAGGGTTCTTCAACGGATCGTAGAACCCAACCTTATCGATGAACCTCCCGTCCCTTGGGGAGCGCTCGTCAGCCACAACAATGCGGTAAAAAGGTTTTTTCTTTGCACCAAACCTTGATAATCTGAATTTCACAGCCAAAATCCCACCTCCTATCTCATGAAAAGTTGTTTTTGGAGGCCCTTTGCGCCTCCCTTCGTGAATTTCTTCAACATCTTCTTTGTTTCCATGTATTTTTTTAACAGCTCGTTCACATCCTGGACCTGTGTTCCGCTCCCTTTCGAGATGCGTACCCGCCTGCTGCCGTCGATAATATTGGGGCGGGTCCTTTCCCTGGCGGTCATGGAATTGATGATCGCCTCCGTCTTCTTGATGTCCTTTTCCGCCTCGGCGAAATCAATGCCACCCTTGAACTTGTTCATGCCGGGGATCATGCCGATGATCGATTCCAGCGAACCAAGTTTCTTCATCTGGCGGATCTGGTCACGAAAATCCTCGAGGGTGAACTCGTCCTTGCGAAATTTTCGCTCAAGCTCCCGGGCCTGTTTCTCGTCGAAGACATCCTGCGCTTTTTCGACGAGGGAAACGACATCGCCCATGCCCAATATCCGAGACGCCATCCTGTCGGGAAAGAAGGGTTCCAAGGCATCCAGCTTCTCGCCGACACCGATGAACTTGATGGGCTTGCCCGTCACCGCCTTGATGGATATGGCAGCGCCACCGCGGGTATCGCCGTCGAGCTTGGTGAGTATTATGCCATCTATGCCAAGCTTTTCGTTAAAAACTCCCGCTATGCTCACGGCGTCCTGACCGGTCATTGCATCGAGGACAAGGAGTGTTTCCTTCGGGTTGAGAAGCCTTTTCTGCTCGACAAGTTCACCAACCATGCCGTCATCGATATGAAGGCGACCTGCGGTATCGACGATCAGGGTGTCGTAGCCGTTCCGTGTGGCATAAACCTTTGCCTCTTTACAGATCGTTACCGGGTCCTTGACCACGTCCATGGTGAAGGCTTCCACATTGATCTGCTTTCCCAGTGTGACAAGCTGATCGATGGCCGCCGGCCGGTAGATATCCGAGGGGACAAGGAGCGGCCTGCGACCCATCTTGCGAAGGTGAATCGCAAGTTTTGCGGAGGTTGTCGTCTTACCCGAACCCTGAAGACCGATGAGCATGACGGAAACGGGCGGCGCTGCGGCCACATCCAGAGGCTTATTGGCGCTCCCCAGAACGTCGCAAAGTTCGTCATAGACGATCTTCACGAACTGTTGACCGGGGGTGATGCTCGTAAGCACCTCCTCGCCCGTCGCCTTTACCCGGACCTTCTCGAGGAAATCCTTGGCCACCTTGAAGTTTACGTCCGCCTCAAGGAGGGCCACCCTCACCTCGCGCAAGGTGTCCTTTATGTTATTTTCGGTGAGCTTTCCGTACCCTCGAACCTTCTTGAAGGTCGACTCAAATCTTTCCTGTAGTTTCTCAAACATATGGTATGGGGTATATTCTAATGGAAAGATCCCGGATAGTCAATGTTAATTAAGAGTTATCCACCAGTCATTACAACGTCTTACAAATTGACCACAACGCACAACCCGCAACCCACGACAGCTTCTCGACCTTCATGTGCCAAGATAGCCCGCTGGGTTCTGACCCACAGCGCGTTCCACGTGGTCGCGGTCGAACCCGAGCCGAATGAGCCGTTTCACGGACTCTGTCAGGGCCATGGAACCACCAAGGAGCCCGCCGGCCGCGTCTGTGACCGCTTTCCCCTGAGACACCGAAACAGATGCTTTTACCGTATCGGAGACGATCATGATGCGACCCGGGTCCTTCACCTCGAAAACAAGCCCGACCGTCTTTGCATCGAGATGATAGGGGTCGGCTATCACCTCGACATAGACATCGGGGTTCATGAGGGCAAAGCCTGCGATACCCGGTTCGCGATGATGGAAAACGCGCATGGCGTTGAAAATGTGGGTTATGCCCCGGGCTCCCGCCCGGAACCCCGCTTCGGCCTCGCCATAGGTCGCATCGGAATGACCCATGCTCACTATGATCCCCATGCCGGCGATGTTCTCTATCAGTTCTGTCGCCCCCTGAAGCTCGGGGGCGACGGTGATTATCCTCACCATCCGGGCAAACCCGTCGACAAGTCTCATCCATGTGTCCCGGGTGGCGGGCAGAAAGGACCCGCCGTCGAGCGCTCCCGCCTTGGACGGGTTGAGAAACGGGCCCTCGAGGTGAACGCCCAGGATCCTCGCCTCCGGGGCACCGCGGGCCGTCTTTCCTTCGCGCTGTTGTTCCATCGCCTCCTTCACTGCGGCCATGTCACTGCGCATCTCATCGACGGGCGCGGGGAATATCGTGGGAACGATCGCCTCTGTTCCCAGCGATCCATGGATCTGTGCCATCTCGAGGATGTCCCCGGATCTCGCCCCCCTTGTTTCGTACCCGTCAATGCCGTGGGTATGTATATCAATTATCTTCAAGATCGAGCTCTCTTTCAACGGAACCTATCCGATGGTCACACAGCAGATCGATAAAATCGGGGGAATGCAGGGGGTCCGTGTCCATGCCGAAGAGGTGGCTGACACAGGAGCAATCGGAGCATCCAAAACCGGGCACCGACCACCGGGACACCCGTTTAAGGTCGGAGGCAAGAGCGCACTCGATATCGCTTTGGGTCCTGATCGCAAGGACTTTATGAAAGAACGCCCTTTCGCGGAGGTAGTCGATGTGCCAGAAAAGCTTCTTCCGTTTTCTGCCATGTCGCTCCATTCTCTTCGTGAGCGCCTTCCTGGCGGAACCGGCATAGAGATAGTAACCCTTCCTGAAAAGGACCTCTCCCAGACCGCCTGTCATGATCGGGGTGTCCTCGTCGAGCCTCAGGATGAGTATGTAGCATCCCCCGTCACGGCTCTTTCTTTCGATCATCTCCCAGGGAATGACAAGCCTCTTCACACCGCTGCCCAGAGACAGGTCTGTATGCCAGGTGAGCGCCATGGCTTCAACAAAGATACGGTTCCTGCATTTCAGGAACGTCTGCGAAAAAAGAAGGTCTGTATGATACTCAGGCATGAAGTATTGCGCATGCGGCCACTGGACGAGGAAAAGTACGCCCCCGGGGATGCCCTTCGAGGCAAGCCCCATGAGTCCTTCAAGGTGGCGGCTTCCGCGTCTCGTCACCGCATCGGGGAACATGGCAAGCCTACCCCGGAAAAGAGTGCAGTTCTTCACCTCCAGGACCATCTCCCGGCCATCCTTTTCCAGCAGAAAATCAAACCTGCTGTCGCCGAAGGTGGCCTCGCGCTTGAGAACGCGGGCATTCTCGAGCCCCGGCACGAGGCCCCTCCTGAGGAGCGCTTCCGCGGCATCATTGGCGAGGTGCGTATGGAGAAGGATGGGAACGCCCTCTTTTTCCATGGCTACGACGGTATAGTGAAGCTTCACGGTACCGCGGTTTTCCGAAAGATAAAGCTTGCAGCCGGGAAAGAGAAGCTCCCAAAGCCTGCCGGGGTTTGGCAGGTAGGCATCGGTGATGTCCCCGTCAAGGATGCATTGCACGACAAAACGATTGGGGCGTGCCAGAAACCGGGCAATCCTCACTTTCTTCGGGATCATCCGCATGGGGGAATTATACCAGATAGAGGGCCCACGTTCCACGTTTCAGGCTTCAGGAAAGAAGTCTCAGTGCAGTATTCGCTCTTCTCCTGCGGTTGCTTTTTTCTTCGAAGGAGATTATTGTCTTTGCATAAACAATGAAGAGAGGGGAAGAGAACATGCTGCCGTACCGATATGCCCGTTGGCTCCATATATCGCTCATGGCGACGCTGCTCGTGGTGATGGCGGCGATCCCTTCCAAAGCCGCCGTTGACACGATAGCCGGGTGTGCCGCGATAGAGGATGACGGTGCCCGGTTGAAATGCTACGACGGCGTGTCAGGCAGAAAAACACAAAAGCCCGCGCAGCCTTCCGAGCCTGCAGGAAACGCAGGGGCACCGGAACAATCTTCCGAAGCCATCTCACTTTCCAGGGAGGGCCAGGAAGCATCGGAGCAATCCGTCATGGCCAGGGAATGGGACCTCGATGTAAAGAGCCGGTCCCGCCGTTTCGTCATCAGGCCCTACCGCCCCAATTATGTCCTTCCCCTTGCTTACAACAATTCCCCCAACATGGATTCGAGCCTTGACCTGGATCCGAAAGCCAGGCCGCAACACACGGAGGCCAAATTTCAGATCAGTTTCAAGGTAAAGCTCTGGGAAGACATCCTGGGAAAAGATATGGACCTGTGGTTCGCGTATACACAGCTAGCCTTCTGGCAGGTCTACAACAAGCAATTCTCCTCCCCTTTCCGTGAGACCAACTACGAACCTGAATTGCTTCTTAACTTCCGCACCGATTACAATCTTTTCGGCCTGAAAGGAAGAATGATCAATCTCGGGCTCAACCATCAGTCGAATGGCAGGTCCCAGCCCCTCTCCCGAAGCTGGAACCGGGTGGTGGCAAACTTCGGTTTTGAACGGGGCAGATTCAACCTTCTTCTCAAAACGTGGTACAGGATACCCGAGAACGACACGGACGACGACAATCCCGACATAGACAAATACATGGGATACGGGGAGCTGTGGGGTTCCTATTATTGGAAAAAACAGAGGTTCGCCTTGATGGTGCGCAACAATCTGAGGCCTTCCGGAAACAAGGGCGCCGTGCAATTGGAGTGGAGCTTCCCTCTTGCCCGGTACATCAGCGGCTACCTGCAGTATTTCAATGGTTACGGAGAAAGTCTTATCGATTACAATAAGAGCGTCAACCGCTTCAGTGTGGGCTTCATGCTGACGGATTGGTAGGGAAAAAGCAGTTGCAGGATTTCATGGGCTCAGGTGAGAACGGAATGAAAGATGGAAGATGATGGTGAAACCGTGGGTATGAGAGCGAGGATCACGCTTGGCTCCTGGTCTCAGGGCCGCATCGATGAAATGCTTACCGAAGCGTCAAAGATCGACGAGACGGGTTCGCGCATAACCTTTCTTTCGCGGCATTTTCTGGATACGCCTTACGGGGAATCGACGCTTGTGGGAGATCCCGGGACTCCCGAAAAACTCGTTGTGGACCTTGCCGCTCTCGATTGCTTTACCTTCATTGACTACATTGAGGCGATGCGGCTGGCGTGTTCCTTCGCGGACTTCCTTGATGGGCTTAAAAAGGTCCGTTATAGAGAGGGCGTTGTTTCGTACTTCAGCCGCAACCATTTCTTTACTGACTGGAGGGAATATAACGGACGCTTTGTCAGCGATGTCACCGGCACCATAGGCAAGGAACGGACACGGCGAAGCCTGAAGACCCTCAACCGAAAAGCGAATGGAGACCTCTTCCTTGAAGGGATCCCCGCCCAAAGCCGGACTGTGGATTACATCCCGTCGGCAATGATCGATCAGGATGTTCTCAATGAACTGCGCAGCGGCGACTATGCAGGGGTCTATTCGGATATCGATGGGCTCGATGTATCCCATGTCGGGATCGTCATCAAGGAAAAGGGGGGGGTATACCTGCGTCACGCCTCATCGGCGCCAGCCTCTCGCAGGGTGATGGATCAATTGTTCGGGGATTATATAAAAGAAAAGCCGGGGGCGGTGGTGCTAAGACCTCGCCCGGGATAGGAATAAACCCCCTTCGGGGCTTCCCTCTGGAAATCACTGCCTTCGAGCTATTATAAAAGGGTCCGGCCGTACGACCGGACCCTTTCTTTTGGCTTTTATGATTTGGTTACGTTTGCCGCCTGAAGTCCTTTAGGACCCTTGACGACGTCAAAGTTGACTTCCTGGCCTTCCGCAAGGGTTTTGAAACCGGAGTCCTGGATTGCCGAATAGTGAACAAAAACATCCACGCCGTCATCCTGTGTGATGAAACCAAAACCTTTGGACTCGTTGAACCACTTCACAGTTCCTTTTGCCATCTTACTAAAACCCTCCTTGGTAATATTTTTGAAGGTAACGGAACTGCGTCATGGAGATGTTCAGATAAAAATGAAATTCATCACTACTGACAGCGACTTCCGAAACTTCGTTGTCAGTATCCCACAGTATCAAAAAGCTGTCAATGAAATTTATGAAGAACTTTTAATGGAAAGTATCCCGATGAAAAAATGCTTGCCCAAGGCCTCCCGGTCAGGTGGTTGTGGGCGAGTCCAGCGCCGTGATCTCTCCCTTCAGGTACAGGACAAGGAGCAGGCCGGGCAGGGCGGCCAGGGTGGTAAAAAGGAAGAAATTGGCCCACCCTACATAGGTCACTATATAACCCGACGTCGGAGATATGACAACACGTCCCAGCACGGCGAGAGACGACAGCAGGGCGAACTGCGTGGCGCTGAAGCGCTTGTTGCAGAGCGCCATGACAAAGGCGACAAAAGCCGTGGATCCCATGCCCCCGGAAAGGTTCTCGAATGCGACGGCGACGATCATTGCGGGATAGCTCTTCCCGATGATGGCCAGCACCATGAAGGAAAGGTTTGACACCATCTGGAGGATGCCGAAATACCAGAGTGACCTGAAAAGTCCCATCTTCACCATCAACGTCCCGCCAAAGAGAGCGCCGACGATGGTTGCTACAAGGCCCATTCCTTTGTTTATCGTCCCCACGTCCGTGGGAGTAAAATTTACTCCCCGTATGAGAAAGGCTGTCGAAAGAGCGCCTGCGTAGGCATCGCCAAGTTTGTAAAGAATGATGAACAGGATGATCACTACGGCCGCCCTGCGCGAAAAGAAATCTTTCAGGGGACCCCACACGGCCTCCTGCATTGTCCGCGGCGGCACGATGTGGTGATCGGGTTCGCGCCCAACGAAGGCGCCCAGCATCCCCAGGATCATGAAGAGCGCCATAAAGAAATACGTCCTCTGCCATCCTATGATATCGGACATTATAAGGGCCAGCGCCCCCCCAACGAGCATGGCTATCCTGTAGCCGAAGATGAAGACCGCCACACCCATGCCTCTCTCTTTTTCGGGGAGGACATCCGTACGGTAGGCGTCTATGACTATGTCCTGGGAGGCCGAGAAAAAAGCGACTCCCAGTGCAATGGCCGCAAGGGCAAGAGGCATCCTGCCGGGAGAGCTCAGGGCCATGACGGCGATGCCAAGGAGGAGAAGAAACTGCATGGACACGATCCAGCCGCGGCGTCTGCCCAGCCATGGCGGTACAAATCTGTCCATAAAAGGCGACCAGAGGAATTTGAGCGTATAAGGGACTCCCACAAGCGAAAAGATGCCGATGGTCTTTATATCGATGCCAGCCACGGTCAGCCACGCCTGCAGGGTGCCCCCGGTCAAAGGCAAGGGCAGGCCCGAAGCGAACCCGAGAAGGACCATCACCACCATACGCCGGTTCGTGAATGCCTGAAGATAGGCCGAGTTCCCGATCTTCTCCAAAACAGTTGCCTTCACGTCGCTATTGTTCACCATGCTCCCTTTTTCAGCAGCCCTTTTCCAGGAGTTCGATAAGAAGGCGGTTGGGCAAAAGGAAAAAAGATATCCTCGTTATTCCCGCGCAGGCACGCCTCAGGTTTTCGTCGTAGGCACCGCAGTCCGTCGGCGGCGAAACCATTTTGAAACCCCTGCCCTCAAGTTCTCTCGAGACAGCTTCGATGTCGTCTACCTCGAAGCAAAGGTGGTGCAGGCCACCGCCCGTCCTTTTGAGAAAGTTGTGGACCGCCGACGTTTCATCCAGCGGTTCGAGCACCTCGAGATATATCTCGTCCCTTTCCCCGACGGGCAGGAAGGATGCATTGACATTCTTCTCATAGTCGGGGACGGGCTTCGTGGCCGCGGCAAAACCCAGGGTCTTCAAGACCTCCACAAATTCGTCGATCCTCTCGACAACAAAACCAATGTGATCGAGCTTCACTGGCGACCAACCTCCGCGGATATACTAACCGACAACAGCGGCGATTGCCACCCTAAAAACAGCCTGAATATTTGAGAAATGCGTGAGTGTTTCCAGGTGAAGGGCAAGGAAGACAGGCCCTGCCCCTCAACCTACATACTGGCGCGGCAGGTCTCTACAACTCTCCCTTCGTCGTCGATGACTTCCATTTCCAATATAGGGAATTTTGTGACGTTAAAATCCTGGGCGGCGCGTATGGGAGAGTTGTTCCTGTTGAGGAACCAGTCACCCAGCTTTGGTTTCCTGACCTCGCCGGTCACAATGAATCTGATCTCGCGTATCATTGATCTGCCTCCTTTTTTTGTACTCCGTCACCCTTCCATCCTTTACCGGGGGCGGTGAAAAAAGGAAAGCGGGCCTGCACCCTCTTTCGCGCACCATCTTCCCCGACAAACAGCATCCACAGGAGTTTCGAGCTTTGCCTTCGCGACTCATATTCATCTTTGGAAGTAACGAAAAGACCGTCCATCAGACCCCCTCATCCCCCTGTGTTTCATACCTTTATATATGAGATGAAGGACCCGGGAAATGACAGGTATCACAATTCGCGGAAAAGAGGTCAGACTTTCGCACCTGTCATGGCCCGCCTTTTTCCGCACATCATGGTGTCCATTCTACACCTGAAGTTCGCCCTTTACCACCGTGACGGCCTGGCCGAAAAGGTGGACCCTGTCGCCTGCGACACGGACCTTGACCACGCCGCCTCGCTCTGATATCTGACGGGCAATGAGATCATCCTTCGAAAGGCGCTTGCCCCAGAAGGGGCCGAGGCAGCAATGGGCCGAACCGGTCACCGGGTCCTCATTGACACCCACGGCGGGTGCGAAAAAACGGGAAACGAAATCAAATCCTTCCGTGGTCGCCCTGCTCGTCACTATGACCCCCCGAACGGGCAGCCCAAGGATCTTGTCGTAGTCGGGCGTCAGCTTTCTCACCGTATCTTCGGAATCAACCTCAACGATATAATCGAACCGACTGGCGCCCACATATAGCGGCGCCGCACCGAGCGCCTCCGCAAGGCCTTCCGGCTCACCGACCTCATCATCGGGCGTCGAGGGAAGATCGAGGCCGATCCATTCGCCTTCCTGCATACAGGTCAACGTGCCGCTTCGGGTGTGAAAAGTGATCTTCTCATCAACCCTCGCCAGGCCTTCCTGCCACAGAATGTGGGCGCTCGCCAGGGTACCGTGCCCGCACAGGTCGACTTCCACCCCGGGGGTGAACCATCTCAGGCTGTAACCGTCCGCTGCCCGTATGAGAAATGCCGTTTCCGAAAGGTTCATCTCTGCGGCCACGCACTGCATCCATGTATCCACCTTGGGGTGGGGAAGGATACAGACCCCCGCGGGATTCCCGCTGAACGGTTGTGAAGCAAAGGCGTTGACGTGAAAGATCTTCATGGCACAAACCTCTCTTTCTTGACAGATTACTGCTGCTCCAAAACCCCGTTGAGATTCTGCACCTCCCGCCGGTCCCTGTCAACACAAAACCGGCTGTACTTATTGACAATTCTCAACCTTTTGCATATAACTTCTACTAGGAATGGCAGCAAGACAACGACCTTAAGACAAGGGGGTTCGCACAATGAGAACAATCACCAGGATTATCATCTCCACCCTTCTCGTGATATCCGCGTCAAGCATCTGCTTTGCCGATCCGCCCGATCCGCCGGCGCCCCAGCCGCCGTCAGACTACACGATCTCCCTGCCGGGCTGAAAGTAAACGGCAGATCCGTGATGACACAAGGAGGCACAGACATCTGGTGAAGAAGCTTGCCCTCGTCCTGGTAACAGTCATATTTATCGTCACCTCCGTCGGTGTCTGTCTCGCAGACAAGGGGCGCGATCCTCCCGATCCACCGGTCGCACCCACCCCCGCGCCTATCGATCTTTCCCTGTCGGCACCACGGGAAGGAACACCCCGTGTCCCGGTCATCCCACCGTCCGATGGACCGTCCCGGCACCCCTCTGATCGAGGCGATTCCTGAGAAGCCCGATATTCATCAACATGCCGCAGGGGCGTACCGTGGCCTCCGTCCGTACACATCCCGCGCGTGTTCTCCCGGGAGACACATAAAAAAACCATACATCTAAGGATACGGCCGACATAATGAACAACGACAAAACGAAGCTTCCATTTTTCGCTCCCTTCGTGATGGTATCCCTTGTCACGATATTCTTCCTCTCCTTCACAGTTTCCTTCGCATCGAACTTACTGGACGGCGACCGGGAAAGGTCCTTCAATGAGCTTATGGAAGGCTACGAGTCCGGGGCGGGCCGCTTCTGGAGCGTCTTCGGCGACAACAAGGACAAGATCGACGGGCCCGTTCTCGATAAGGCGCTCCACCACGCGGCGGCAAAACGGGACGATACCCTTGTAGGCCTCGTCCTTGAAGGGGCCCGCATAAAGGGTGACCAGAAGGCATTGGTCTCTCTCATGCTTGACGCAGCCGATTACTTTCTTTCCACATGCCGGTATGACGAGGCGTTGAAACTCTACGATGCTTCCATGCCGTTGGCCCGAAACCTGGAAAACCCTCTCTTACTGGCAAAGGCGTATGAAGGCAACGGCGATATCTCCTTTTATTCCGGGAATCCGACGAACGCCCTCATGATGTACAAGAAGGCCGCCGATCTTTACACCAGGGGCGGGTCACTGCCAGGTCAGGGCGTTGTTGCGCGCAAGATGGGAGACGTGCTGATACAGACGGGAGATAACGGGCAGGCCGCGACGGTGCTGGAGAAAGCCATGAGCATTCTCAAAAGCGCCGGGGACCCCATCGAGGAAGGAAACGCCTATCGCAGTTTCGGAAATCTTGCGATGAGACAGCGTGACCACAAAACGGCCCTGAGCTTCTTTGAACTTGCCCTGGCGCGGTATACGGCCGCCGGCTTCAGCAATGGCGAGGCCGATATCCGCCGGGCTTTCGGCGAAACGGCGCTCAGGACGGGAGATAACGAAAAGGCAGGCGAAAACTACTCAAAGGCGCTTGCCCTCTATGACAAAACGGGATCTCTTATCGGCCAGGGTTACGCCAGGAAGGGCCTTGCCGATATCGCTTTCTTTTCCGGCAAAAATGATGAGGCCGGCGGACTTTACAAGAAGGCCCTTGAAAGCTTTACGGCGGCAGGATATCCCCTGGGGCAGGCCGATGTCCTCAGAAGGATGGGCCAGCTGAACCTTCGCACAGGTTACATGACAGCGGCGCGTGGATCATACGAGGAAGCACTCCCCATATACAGGAAGGTCAGAGAGCCGGTGGGGCAGGCTGATGTATACAAGGGACTCGGCGACATCGGTTATTACGGCAGGAATTTTTCGAAGGCCCTCGAGATGTACGACAGGGCGCTGCCTTACTATGTCCATGCCGGAGAACCCCTCGGACAGGGCAACGTTCACCGTGCCACGGGTGATATCTATTTTTACGCCGGCGACTATGCAAGGGCCATGGAATACTACGAGAAGGCCCTCTCCCTCTATATAAAGGCAAATTCCCCCATGGGTCAGGCAAATACCTACCGCACCATCGGCGAGACCTATGTGAGACTCAAGAAGACCGATCATGCGCTTGCGATGTTCAACTCCGCCATGGCACTGTACAAAAAGACGAACGAGCCCATCGGGCAGGGGGACATCTACAAGACCCTGGGCGAGATCTACCTCCGGAAGGGCAACAGGATGGGGGCTCTCGACATGTTCCGGGAGGCCCTGGGCTACCTCACAACAGCACATTCCGTTATAGACCAGGGGCACGCATATCAGGGCATCGGCGATGTCTTTCTGTCGGCAGGTGATCTGGACAAGTCTCTCGAGAACTATGATACCGCCCTCGAACTTTACCGCCAGATGCAGGACAAGGAATCGGAAGCCTTCATCCTTCTCAAGAAAGCAGGCCTGTTCGGCCGGAAGGAGGATGTAAGGGAATCCATGAGGCTCTATGAAGCGGGTCTTGCCAAGTTGGAACAGGTGCGGACCCAGGCCGTGTTCCCGGACATGAAGAAGAGCTACATGGAAAAGGTTTACGGCCACTATGAGGACGCGGCCGTCTTCATGCTCGACAACAACGAGAATGAGAAGGCCTTTTACTACATCGAGGCCATGAAGGCCCGCGTATTCCTCGACCAGCTCGCGGAGGCCCGCGTCGATCTTGAGAAAGGCATCGATCCAGCCGTAAAAAAGGAACGGGACTCCCTGGAAGCGGAACTCTTCGTCATGGAAAGGAAGCTCGCGGAAGAATCCCGAAAGGAAACACCGGACAAGGAGGTCATGGAGAGATCGAAAAAGGAATTCTCCGTCATCCAGGAAAAACTTGACGCCCTGAGGCGGGACATACGGTACAAAAATCCTCTCTATGCCTCCGTCCAATACCCGGAGCCCATCGAGGTGAAAGCTCTCCAGGAAAAGGTCCTCAGGGACGGCGAGGTCCTCGCCCAGTACTTCCTCTCGAAAAAGGGTGTCTACTGCCTCCTCGTGAAGAAGAAGGAATTCAACGTCATAAAACTCCCCGTCAGTCACGGAGACCTCATTTCCAGAGTAAAGGAATTTCTCGGCAATATGAGGGGTCATCAGCAGAAGGAACCTTTCCGTGAAGACCTTGCCTGGGGCCTCTATGACATGCTGGTGAGGCCACTTGAGCCCTTTTTGGGCGAGAGCACGCTCATCGTCGCACCCCAGGGGATCCTTGCATATCTTCCCTTTGAGGCGCTCAGGACCGAGGAGGGCGGCAGGAAGATCTTCATGGTCGAGAAGTATCCCGTCAAGTATATCCAGTCGGGAACGGTCCTCGCGGTACTGCGCAGCCAGTATGAGCGCGACGGGTACGGCGGCGGCTTTGTCGGTTTCGGTGATCCCGTCTATGATTACACAGCGTATACGTCGGAACGTTCGGTCGCGGCGGACAAGAATGTGCAGGACAAGAATGACCCTTCCGGGGGCAAAGGCAGCGGGAATGGTGCCCCCGGCACGACCCCCGGCGCGGCATTCATGAAGTACAATTACCTGCGGGCCGGAGGGACCCTTACAAGGCTGGAAGGCAGCGGTGAAGAGATAGAGGGTATCCGTAAGATACATGAAGAGCATGGCAGTCCCGCCCGCTCCTTCCTCAGGATCGACGCCCGGGAAGAGAATGCCAGATCAGCCGAAATTGGCCAGTATGCCTTTATTCATTTTTCGACCCACGGCATCCTCGAGCCGGGGTTCCAGGCGATAGCATTGAGCCAGATACCGGGCGACAAGGAAGATGGGTTCCTCACCCTCGGGGAGATCATGAACAGCCGCTTCAACGCGCGTCTTGTGGTTTTATCGGCCTGCGAGACCGGTCTGGGCGAGATGAGCTATTCCGAAGGAGTTACGGGGCTTACAAGGGCCGTCATGTACGCCGGCAGCGCCGCTGCGCTCGTAAGTCTCTGGAATGTCGCCGATGAAGGTACAAGAGACCTGATGATCCGGTTCTATGAGGGCATGATCAACAAGGGTATGACAAAGACCGACGCCCTCCGTGCCGCAAAGATCCAGCTCCTGTCGGATACGGAAAAGGACGGTTTCTCCCACCCCTTCTTCTGGTCGGCATTTGTGATGTATGGGGAATGAAACCTGAAGCCGTCTTCACTTGTATATCCCGCACCCCAGGTATACGTCGCCCACCAGCTGGCAATAGGTGGTCTTTTCCAGGATCTTGCCCGTGACGGGGTTTATCCACTTGTAATCGACCCAGCCCTTGCCTTTCGTCTTCGCCACATCGGTGATCTCTTTTATGAAGAATTTGCCGTCCGCGTCCTTCAGTTCGTGCATCTCCTTGCCGACCAGCTTCGGGTTCTGTCCATGGGCTTGAGTGATGCCTTCGATGGTATTCACGAATATGTAGAGGTCTCCCTTCACGAATCGGCCGTGGGGATCGCTCATCTCCATGTAGACCTTTTTCCTGTCACTTGAGCTCTTGAGATAGTCCGCGGCCTTTTCGACAAAAAGCACGACCTCTTCTTTGGTGACGGTGCTCTTTTCAGAACCGTTGCGGTCCTGAAGCTTGAACTGGTTGGCAAGCTTGTTGAGTTCCACCGACAGGTTGGACAGGTTTGAGGAGGCATCCGCATTCTCGGCGATGTTCTTCGCCGCTGCGTCCATGATCTTCGATATCTTCTGGATGTTATTGTTGATCTCGTTCGTTGTGGCGCTCTGCTCTTCCGATGCCACGGCTATCTGGTTTATTTGCGATGCCAGGGCATTGATCTGGTTCAGTATCTCCTTGAGAGCATTGCCCGATTTCGCCGTTTCGTTATTGCCTATCTCGACCTCTTTCACTCCGCCTTCCATGGAGACGACAGCATTCTTCATCTCGTCCTGCATCGTCTGTATCGTATCGCCGATCTGCTTCGTGGCACCCGTAGTCCTCTCGGCCAGTTTGCGAACCTCGTCGGCGACAACGGCGAACCCCCGGCCGTGCTCGCCTGCCCTGGCCGCCTCAATGGCGGCATTGAGAGCGAGAAGGTTCGTCTGCTCGGCGATGTCGTTGATGATGCCGGCGATCTCACCGATCTGATCGGAGCGTTCCCCCAGCTTGTGGATAATGAGGGCCGATTCCTTGACGCGCTCGTCGATGCGGCCCATACTCCGGATGATCTCCTGGATGATGTTCTCGCCGGTTACCGCCGAATTGTTGGCGATCTCGGAACTTTTTGCCGCTGCGATGCAGTTGTTGGTTATCTCCGTCGCCGTTGCCGACATCTCCTCACTGGCCGTAGCGACGGAGGTGATCTCTGTCAGGACCACGTCGGCGCCCCTTGCCATCTGGCCTGCGGTGGCGTCCAGGGTATTGACGGCAAAGGA
Source organism: Syntrophorhabdaceae bacterium (assembly GCA_028698615.1). Classification (NCBI taxonomy): domain Bacteria; kingdom Pseudomonadati; phylum Thermodesulfobacteriota; class Syntrophorhabdia; order Syntrophorhabdales; family Syntrophorhabdaceae; species Syntrophorhabdaceae bacterium. Next base: position 13,736 of record JAQVWF010000020.1, on the reverse strand, counting down.
TATCTGCCCGCTCCTGTCCGCGACCCCGGAGAGGGCATCACTGAAGCGCTCCACAAAGGTATTGAAACTTTTTCCCATGGCGCCGAACTCGTTGCCGGGTGAGCTATCCAGCCGTTTTGTAAGGTCGCCCTGCGAAAGACCCTCGAAGGACTCTGAAATATCCTTCACCGGTGCACGGACAAGTTGAGCCATGCAATACCCCGATGCGAGAACAACCACCACTGCGGCGCCGAGAACAGCCAGGATCACAGGGCTGGCGGAACCGGGAAAGAGAATATAGAAAGCAACACCCAGGACCACCATCAAGACGGCCGCCACAACAGGTGAAACAAACACTTTTTTGGTAATGCTGAGATTCTGCAGAAATGATTTCACTGTGTAAGCCCCTCCCTTTTTTTTGATCTCCTCATGGACATTTATCGAAGAAACCAGGGATAGGTTAAGGATAAAAATAGCGGCGCACCGATTCGCGGGTCCCCTCATCGACCGCCTGCCCGAAACAGTCTTTACATTACCCGGGCCTTCTGCTAAGTTTTGTGGGTCATGGGCAAGAAAGGGGCGGGGACGGCTCGCCAGAAGGACAGGGCAGGATATGACGACAGGAAGCGGCTCAGGAGGTTCGTCTTTCTCTGGGCGCCTGTTATCCTGATAGTTCTCATCGTTCTCTATGCGGCGGCCCTTGACCCGTCTAAACCGACAGGGAGGACGATGGAAGCAAGCATCATCGGAAAGGATGTTGTGTCCGGCGGACACCCCGCGTCGAGCACGTACAAGGTCAAGGTGGACAACGGCGACGAGGCGGTGGTCTTCATCCCCGAAAAACAGGCACCCCCATCGTACGCCCGCATCGTCCTCCAGGAATACTCAACCACCCTTTTCAAAAAGAAAACCTACAAGTATCTCAAGACGAAGTAGACGGTTTCAGATTTCAGGTAGGGAGGGTCTGAAGGATTGGGCTGGATAGTATGCAACAGATGCGATTACCCGATGGAGGATACATCGTCGATCGGCAGGCCCCTGTACTGCCTGAAATGCGGGGCCCCTTTGATGGTCACCGCGGACACCGCGGCGGCTCGCCTCAGTGGGACTCCGGCGGCCGTGGAAAGGTATGCCTTCCAATTCACCGCCACGGCGGGAGAGTATTTCAGGATCTGGATCGTAAATCTCTTTCTCACCGTCGTCACCCTGGGGGTATACGCCGCCTGGGCGAAGGTGCGAAACCGACGGTACATCTGGGCCAGTACCAACCTCGACGGGCACCCCTTCACCTTTCATGGCAATCCCTCGGCCATCCTGAGAGGAAACATGATCATAGCCGCCATGTTCGTCGCCTACATCGGGATGAAACGGTTCGAACCTGCTTTTGCAGGCATCCTCTTCCTTGTTTTCACCGCCGTCTTTCCCTTTCTTGTCTACAAATCGCTTCGCTTCAACGCGCACAACACCTCATACAGGAACATCCGCTTTCACTTCCGCGGGGGCCTCGGGGAAAGCTTCGAGACGTACCTTCTCTTTGCCGGCATCGTTCCCTTCACTCTCTTCATCTTCTTCCCGGCCTGGCAATTCTATAAAAAAAGGTTCTTCTTCAACAACCTGGCATACGGCACGACGGCGAGCGCCTTCTCGGGGCGCAAGGGACCCTTCTACAGGGCCTACTTCCTCGCATCCGTTCTCGGGGTTGCCGTCTTTATTGCGCTGAGCTCCCTTGCCGCCTACGGCGTCCACCGGCTCTCGACGGGATCCCCGGGTGGGTGGGGGCCGCTGTCCTTCCTCTATTCCGTTTTCTTTACCTACCTCCTGGCGGCGACCATTTTCTACGTCCTCCAGGCCATCGTCTACTCTATGACGATGAACCACTGCTGGGCCAGGACTCGGCTGGGAGAGGTTCAATTCGCAAGTACCCTGAAGGCCCGCAGGCTTCTCTTCATACGGATCACCAACATGGCGGCCATCTTCTGCTCATTGGGACTTCTCATCCCCTGGGCAAAGATACGCCGCACCCGGTACATTCTGGAACATCTCACCGTCGTCACTGCCCGGGGCCTCGATGATTTTGCCGACCTGGCCGCCTCGGACACAACCGCCGTCGGCGATGCGGCGACGGATTTCGTGGGTATAGAGATAGGTCTATGAGACACTTCGACGCCCATTTTTTCGACGGAAAAACATCCCTTGCCCGGCCCGTCACCGTCAATTTCGACGGGGTCACGCTTGTTCCTGGCAACGAGATGGAAAGCGGCGGCATGAGGGTGCCCATCAGGGATTGTTCCATCGACCCGGCTCTTGGAAGGACTAAACGGTCCATCCGCCTGCCCGGGGGCGCGCTATTGCAGACGCACGATCACGAAGCGGTGAGGATACTCGAGCGCAGCCTGGGCACAAATCGTTCCTGGAATTTGGTCCATTTCCTCGAGTCCCATTGGAAGACGGTGGTCTTCTGCATGGCATGCCTTGTGGTTGTCCTCTTCGCGCTCGTCTATTACGCCATTCCCCGCGTGTCGAGCCGGGTCGCCCTCGCCATCCCGCCGGAGGTCACCGCCTCCGCGAGCAGGAACACCCTCAAGATGTTCGACGCTCGTCTCCTGAAACCCACCGGATTGACCGCCTCGCGGCAGGCTGAGATATCGGGCATCTTCAGGAACGTCGCCCACCGTGTCGATCCCGACGGTGCGGCAGGCTACAGCCTGGAATTCCGCACGGGGAGAAAGATCGGCGCCAACGCCTTTGCGCTCCCCTCCGGTGTGGTCATCGTCACCGACGAGCTCATTTCCCTGTCCGAAAGTGATGACGAGCTTGCCTCCATCTTCGCACACGAGGTCGCCCATGTGAAAGGCCGCCATGCTATGCGAAGTATCCTGCAAAGCACGGGCATTGTCTTCCTCATCTCCCTCCTTACCGGGGATATCACATCGATAACCAGTTTCGCCGCCTTCCTTCCCACCCTGCTCATCGAAAACGGCTATTCACGTGAATTCGAGAGGGAAGCCGACCGCGCGGCCGGGTCCTTTCTCCTTGCCGGCGGCAAGGGAACCGCCCCTTTCCGGAAGATGCTGGAAAAGCTCGATGCCAGCCAGCCCAGCGCACTCAAACTCGGCGTTTTCTCCACCCACCCCGAGACCGAAGGGCGCGTCAAATACCTCAGGACACTGGAAGAGGCGTCAGGGAGCGGGCCGAAATAGTATCAAGGCTTCATGCATCCTTTGTAAGGCGGCGGCCATTCTGGTATAATGGTCGGGCATCCCGACCTGCGTGAGGACATAATGAAAACAACTCTCCGTCGATCCCTGCCCGTTATTCTCATCCTCTTTTTTTGCCTTCTTGCCGCACCGGCCCTCTCCGGAGCCCAAGGGCAAAGGCATTTTCTCTGGCGGGCCACGACGGACACCGCGACGGTCTACCTTCTCGGTTCCGTTCACTTCATGAAGAAAGAGGCCTATCCCTTAAGCCCGGTCATTGAAGCCGCCTTCACGAGGTCCGACACAATAGCCGTCGAGGCCGACATCAATGACATAGGAGAAGGGACCTTCTCAAAACTTCGCTCCACAGGCTTCTATGGCACCGATGACTCCATCGCCAACCACGTGTCTCGCGAAACATACACCTATATCACTGCCGAGGCCGCACGGCTGGGATTCCCCGTGGCGGCCCTCAACCGGCAGAGGCCGTGGTTCCTCGCGATGACGATGTCTTCGATAGAGCTGATGCGGGCTGGTTACAACCCCCATTACGGCATCGACAAGTACTTTCTGACAAGGGCGGCGGGCCGTAAGAAGATAGTGGAGCTGGAAAGTCTCGACTACCAGATCGACCTTCTGGCGGGACTCCCCGACACCGAACAGGAATCCTTTCTTCTCTATGCCCTGAAAGACCTTGGTTCCCTCGTGCGGCAGGCCGACATCCTGATGACCGCCTGGAGAACGGGCGACAGCGCGCGGATCGCCGCGATCCTTGAGAGATCGGTGGGCAACGACAAAGACCGACAGGCCGTCTATCGCAAGATCATGACCGAACGGAACAGAAACATGGCAAAGAAGATCGCCCTTCACCTCGCGTCACCGGGGACCGTCTTCGTGGTAGTGGGCGCGGGACACCTCGTAGGCGACACGGGGATAGTGGAGCTTCTGAGAAAGGAAGGGTTCACGGTGGAGCAACTATAATAATGATAAAGGAGCTGCATTTATGACACGGATAGTTTTACTGCGGCACGGAGAGAGTCAATGGAACCTGGAAAACAGATTCACGGGCTGGACCGACATCGATCTCTCCGACAAGGGGACCGAGGAGGCGCGGCAGGCCGGACGCTTATTGAGAGAGGCCGGGTTCGTCTTCGACATAGCCTTCACATCGGTGCTGACAAGGGCCATAAGGACCCTCTGGGTCGTCCTTGAGGAACTTGACCGAATGTGGATACCCGAGCGCAAATCCTGGAGACTCAACGAACGCCACTACGGAGCCCTGCAGGGCCTGAACAAGGCGGAGACCGCCGTTCAGTACGGCGAAGAGCAGGTCCGCCTGTGGCGCCGCAGCTACGATGTTCCACCCCCGCCGCTGGAGCGAAAAGACAAGCGCTTTTGCGGCAATGACCCCCGGTACGACGCCCTCGCCCCCGAAGAGCTGCCCGTTTCCGAAAGCTTGAAAGACACGGCTGCACGGGTCATCCCCTACTGGGAAGGGACCATCGTCCCCGTTCTTGCACGGGGCGCCAGAATCATCGTTTCCGCGCATGGCAACAGCCTGCGTTCCCTCGTCAAACATCTCGACAACGTGCCCGACGAGGACATCCCCGCGCTGGAGATACCCACAGGCAAACCCCTCGTCTACGAGTTCTCAGAGAACCTGAAACCCACAAGACACTACTACCTGTGAGAAACCGTTTCAGGAAGAAAAGACCGTTCCGGGTTTCAGACCTCTATCTCCATCCCGTCGTACGCCAGGTCTACGGTCATGCTGCTTTCGGGGTCGTAGATCTCGAGGTAGCGCCTGGTGCCATCGAGGAAAGCCTCGAGGGCCATGTCATCGACGGTGGGTTCACTGTGAAAGAGGCACAGACGTTTGACCCCTGCCCTCACGCCCAGTTCGACGGCGACCATGTTGTTCGAATGGCCCCAGTTCTCCTTCACGGAAAGGGCGTCGAGCAAGGGATACTGGGCGTCGATGATGAGGACGTCGGCGCCGCGGAAGAAATCTACGAACCGGTAATCGTCCTCCGATACCTCTTCAAAGTGCTCACAGTCGGTGGAATAGACAACACTCTTACCCTGGAGCTGAAAACGATACCCGTATGAATCACCGGGATGGTTCTGCGATATCGGTTGCACACAAAAACCGGCAATATCGTACTGCCTGCCCGGCTCAAGTCTGTGAAAGCGGATATCGGCCTTGAAGGGAAGGCGGATGTTGGCAAGCTTGTGCTGGTACAGAAAGGCCCTCTTCATATAAGGATGGCACCCGTGGACGACGATCCTGTTGCCTTCGGCATAGCTCTGCATGAAGAAAGGAAAACCCTGGATATGGTCCCAGTGGAGATGGGAGATGAAGATATTGAAGATGCGCGGCCTGACGTCAGCGCCGTCCGTGCCGGTTGCCCAAAGGTTGCGGGAGAGGTCTCTGATCCCCGTCCCGGCATCGCAGATCACATGCTCCGTTCCGCCCGTTATCTCAACACATGATGTGTTCGCGCCATAGAAACCCGCCACGGAGAAGGGCAGTTCTTTCTCCACAAATTCACGGATATCATCGTCACGGGATAATGTCCTCCCCCGTGACCTTTTCAAGGCCTCGAATATCTTCTGCCCCAGGTTCAACGTATTCGCTGCCGCGGGCAGCGACCCCCGCGCCCCCCAGAAGAACACTTTCACCAGAAACCCACCTCCGGGATATCTTCATTTCACCACATGTGGCGAGATATGAATACAATAGTTGGAGCAATGCCAGGATTACAAGGAAAATCTGCGGGGCAACCCGCGGCATGGGTCCGGGAACCCCGCGGCCTGCGGCCCCGTCATCGGGCACGCTTGGAATTCCCCTTCCAATCCCCTATAATGTTTGCTACAGGAGACAATCATGAACGTAGAGACATACGGAAACGGCATTCCCATTGTTTTCATCCATGGCGCGGGAGGTTCGACCCTGTCATGGCTTGCGCAGAAGGCACATTTCGAGAAGCTGAACAGGGTGGTCCTCGTTGACCTTCCGGGTCACGGCAGGTCCGGCGGCGATTCGTCAGCCTCCATAGAGGCCTGCGCGGAGGCGGTGGCAGGCGCTCTTGAAGACTCTGCCTGCGGCCCGGCATATATAGCCGGTCATTCCATGGGCGGCGCCATTGCGATGCGCCTCGCCCTGTCCCATCCAGAGGTCGTGAAAGGACTCATCCTCATCGGGACGGGCGCAAGGCTCAAGGTCTATCCAGAGATACTCGAAGGCATCCTCAGGGACAAGGGGGGAACGGCACGGACGATCCTCGACACGGCTTTCTCCGACACGGTGCCCGCGGCACTCAAGGACAAGGTCTTCGCGGAGTATATGAAGAACGACGCCCGGACCATCTTCAACGACTTCACCGCCTGCGACGGGTTCAATGTCATGGGCGACATCGGGGCGATCACGGTCCCGACCCTTGTCGTCTGCGGCATGGCCGACCGTTTCACACCCCCCGGGTACTCGCGCTATCTCGCCGAGAACATAGCCGGGGCACATCTCGAACTTATTCAGAACACCGGCCACATGGCAATGATCGAAAAGCCGGCCGCGGTAAATGAAGCAATCGAAAGATTCATGAACCAGGCAGGAAAGTAGAGCACAGACGAAAACAAGACCCATGACGCGTCCAGCGGGTGCAGTCTTTTTTCAATCGACTCCAGGGCAGGTCCCAGGAGCAGGTTGTCGAGGAGATACTCAACGCCGTCCCCGTTCCCGCACTTTCAGGGCGGGCAAAGTCTGCCGTCGATGGTTCTGCCAGGGACCCCGATCTTTGACCCGTCGTAACAGCCTGTCTGCCTGTTTAGCTTTCCCCTGGTCAGGCTTGCTATCGGGGCGGCATTGGCACCCTGCAGCCACAACTTCCCTGTGCCGTCCCGGCAGATCACCAACGCTCCGGTGTAGGGCGGGGGGTTCACAAACTTGTGAACCACGGTCATTCCGGGGCCGGGACAGGATTTGGGCTTGGACTGGCAACGGTTGAGTTCGTCGGCCCTGACTTTGGTCTCCGAATCGGCAACGGACTGCTGGTTTCCAAGACACCACTTGTAATGACCCTGGTAGTCGCCGGTCCACCTGGCTCCCTTGTAACCGCATTTCTTCGCGAGGTTCTGCTGGTTCTGGGAAACCGCCGTGCTCGCATATTTTTGACAAAGAGGCCCCCGGTTGGCCTGGTTGGCCTGGCACTGCCTGAGTGCGTCGGCCCGAGCCCTGGTCTCCGAATCGGCAACGGACTGCTGGTTTCCAAGGCACCATTTGTAATGGCCCTGGTAGTCGCCGGTCCATCTGGCGCCTGCATACCCGCATTTCTTGTTGAGGTTCTGCTGGTTCTGGGAAACCGCTGTACGCGCATACTGCTGGCAGAGTGGTCCGCGGTTGGCCTGGTTGGTCCGGCACTGCCTGAGTGCGTCGGCCCGAGCCCTGGTCTCCGAATCGGCCAGATTCTGTGGAGCCGTAAAACACCAGTCATAGTGCCCCTTGTAGTCGCTGGTCCACCTGGTACCCGTGAATCCGCACTTTCTCGCGAGGTTCTCCTTGTTATGGGAAACCGCCGCGTTCGCGTACTGTTGACACCGGGCCACCGGGCACATTCTGGTACTTCTCCAGCTGTTCACAGTAACGAGGGTATTATCGTAGGTCCTGCGCATCCCTGATTGGCTTACAAGCTGCCCCGAAAGTCTCGCCAGCCTTTGTGACACGGCTGTGAGGTCATCCAGCCTGCCCCTCAGGCAGTTCCCCATAGTGCATTCCGTCAGGATTTGAATAATGGCCACATCGGCCTCTTGCAGCCTTTTGTCAGCTTGCCTGCAAGCATCATAACTGGACCGTGAACAGCCTCCGAGAAACCCCTGTGCTTCCTGCAGCCACCTGTTGATATTATCAATGTTGTAGCGGGTACCCGGCACTTGCCTGCACTGCTGTGAAAAGACAGGTGACACCGCCATGATCATCAAAGATACGACGGCCGGCAAGATAACAATCAGGCATCGCTTTTTAGCGGTCATAACGATCTCCTCCCGGTCAGAAAATGTTGATCTCTATACGCTGTGGATTTTCTTAAGAAATCAGAAAACCCTCTGCTGCCGAGGATCATCCCCGATGAAGCATTTTTTTCCATTGTCCTTCCATTCGGCATGCTTTGCAAGGAAATAATCGATCAACTGTCGACAGCATCCTCCGAACTTGGTGAATCATCCGACCTCCGGAGCCCAGCCGAGAGCAGGATAAGGTCCTTTTTGTCGTGGCGGTCTATCTCGTCGGGTGGTTTTTCTCGCGAAGTGAAATAAAAATGGCGGCGGTGGATTTGTACGGAAAGATGCCCCTCACCGGGGAAAAGATGGTCTTCCTCAGGCTGAACCGGCGCAAGCCCGGCAACCCCTCTCATGCTGGCCGGCGAAGATCAGGAGCCTTACCGCGGGAAAGATCATTCCTCGTTCTTGATCCGCTCCATCATATCCTTGAAGTAAAGCTTCTTCTTCTTCAGCAGCTTTACTTCAAGCTCTTCATCCTCTGTCAGGTATGGCTTCACCTGGAGCATCTGAAGCTTTTCGTCAAGCGACTTGTGCAGGATACGGGCTTCGTTATAACGTTCCTCTTTGCTTTTCTTTTCTTCCATAGTCCTATAGTGTAAAGAGTGAAGCGTAAAGAGTAAAGAGCAATCTGTTTCAGGTTTCAGATTTCAGATTGAGAGGAAAGACTTCCGATCCTGAAGGTCATGAACGTTTCAGGCCCTGGAAAAGGGGGTTACGGGACTGTTCTATCGTATTCATCATCTCCATCACGCAGGCAGGCCGCAGGTTGTCGCGCCAGCGCGGGTAGCCTCCGCGCCAGACGTAGAGGACAAGGGCGTGGAAGCCCAGCTTGTCGAAGAGGTACCCCCCGATGTCCACGGCATGACGGCGATCGTCGCAGGTGATGGAGATGGTTCGCTTGCCGGCATAGGACTCAATTATTTCCTCGATGACACCGTGATTCTCAAAACCCTCGGGCTGCTGCCTGAACTTTTCCTCTTCAGCCGGGAAAGGGAATCGCCTGTAGACATCGCCGATAAACCCCTGGAACTCAATGCCGTGTATCGCCCCCATCAGGTTGCCGATGCGGCCCCGATCAAGGGTATACGCATCGAGGCTCACCGTTGCCGGTCCATCCTCACGGAAAGACGCCAGTTCCGATACGGCCGCCGAGAAGTCGTCGGCAAAGAAGAAGTGAACATCGAGGAGCATCATGTCAGTATCGATATTGAAAAAACCGAACGCCACCTCCCCGTGACTGAGGGAATGAAAAGCAAGGGGCATAGAACCTCCAGGGAAAAGACGGTTTCATGTTCCAGGTCCAAGTATACCATACTGTGTGTAAAGGTTCCGATCTTTCCGGACAGTGTGAAGAAGTATCCTTGATCCGCCACCGAGATTGAAAGAGCAAGAGGTCTTAACCTGAAACCATCCTTTTTCTCCTTGCAAAAGACTGGCAACCGCAGGACAATGGATGCAGTCGGCAAAACCAATCCAAAACAGGCGGTGAAGAGCGATGGACGCATATATCGGCAATGACCTGAAAGATGTTGAGAACGCGGTGAGGGAATTCTGCGCGCAGGAAATGGATCAGGACCACCTGCATGAGCTTGAGGATGAGCACCGGTACCCAAGGGAATTGTACGCGAAGATCGGTGAACTGGGGATCATAGGCGTCGGTTTCTCCGAGGACCTCGGTGGTTCGGGGTACGGGGCGCTCGGCCACGTCGTCGCCGTCACAGAACTCTGCCGGTGCCTGCCGGGCATGGGCATGGCCCTGAGCCTTGGATACATCCCGGGCTTTGTCGTCGATATGTACGGCAGCGACGAACAGCGGGAGAAATATGTCCGGCCCATGATAGAAGGGCGCTATGTCTCCGCCATAAGCGTCACCGAACCTGACAGCGGCAGCGACCTCATGAGCCTGAAGACCTCGATGGAGGACAAGGGAGACCATTACACGGTTAACGGCTCCAAGGTATTCACCACGAACGCCGGCTACGCCGATTTCTACACGCTTCTCGCAAAGGACGCGGACCGCCAGAGCATAATGATCATCGACGGCGAGCTTATCGAAAGGAACGGCCCGGGGCGGTTCGAGATAAACGACCTGGGCAGGAAGATGGGCATCAACACAACCACATCGGGCGAGCTTGTCTTCAGCGATTTCGAGATACCGAAGGAAAACGTGCTCGGTCAGCGCGGCAAGGGTCTCAGAATGGTCCTCGATGGATTCGAGCTCGGCAGGATAGTGATAGGGGCGCAGGCGTTCGGAAGCATGCTCTATGGCTACGAAAAAACCGTCGGCTACGCAAAGAAACGCAAGCAGTTCGGCCAGCCGATCATACGGTTCCAGTCCGTCGAGCACGATCTCGTGGACATGTACGTGGAGATCGAAAAATGCAGGAACCTTCTCTACAAGGCGGCCTGGCTCTACGACAACAAGGACCCGGAATCGAAGAAGTACTCTTCCCTCGTCAAACTGGCGATACCGGAGTGCGCCATCAGGGTGCTCAACAGGACCATCGACATCCTCGGAGGCTATGGTTACATGCGCGACCAGGGTCTCGAGGGGGCCCTGAGGGATGTAAGGATAACATCGATATACGAAGGCACAGGAAACATCCAGAAGAACTCGATCGCACGGATGATCTTCTAGAAAACGGTTTTATATCTCTCTGAGTCGTTCCTCGAACTCGCGGGCCAGCGCATCGTGTTCCACGGTGAGGACCTCAAGTTCATCGAATAGGCCGTCTATCTGCTGTTTTGCCTCGTGGATGGACAACGACAATTTCATGATGACCTTGCCGTCGCCCTTCTGTGAGGCCGTGACGAGGGCCTCGTTGTCGCGGGCGAGCTCTGCCTCCGCCTCGGTGATGGCGGACTCGATCTCGTTGATGCGGTTCTTCATCGGGGTCATGGCCCGGGAGCGCTCATTGATGATGTCGGCCCTGAGCCTCTTCGATTCCTTCCGGCCGGCGCTTTTGGCAGGTGCAGCGGCATCTTCACGCTCTTCACCGCCCTCACGCGCCTCATCCTCCCAGCCGACACGGGACAGGAAGTCCTCGTAGCTCCCGTCGAAGATATCGACCTTGTTGCCGTCGAAGATAATAAGCCTCTCGGCAACGGCGTCGAGTATCATCTCGCTGTGGGTCACGATCATCACGGCGCCGTCGAAATTGTTGATGGCTTCCACGAGGGAATCGATGGATTCCATGTCGAGATGGTTCGTGGGCTCGTCGAGGAGGAGAAGATTCGCGGGTTCGGCAAGGAGCTTCCCCAGGAGCACCCGGCTCCTCTCCCCGCCGGAGAGGACGCCTATCTTTTTGAGGGCCCTGTCGCCGTCAAAGAGCATGGCGCCGCAGATCCCCCTCACGGCGGTCTTGCCCCGGCCCGGCTCGACGCTCCAGATCTCGTCCTCTATGGTCAACTCCGGGTCGAGACGGTCGATGTTCATCTGCCCGAAATAGCCGAGCTTCAGGTTCTGACTGTATGTGATCGTGCCGCAGCGGGGTTTGAGCTCGCCGGCGAGGACATTGAGGAGGGTTGTCTTGCCCTTGCCGTTCTTTCCGATAATGCCGATGCGGTCGCGTTTCTTGACGGCTATCGTGAGATCCCTGATAAGCTCCGGCCCCGACGGATCGTAGGAAAAACCCACGCTGTCGGCCTCAATGAGCCACCTGCCGGGGAACGGCGCGGCGTTGAAGGAGAATTCGAGGTTCTCCAGGGTGGCAAGCTTCTCCATCTTCTCCTTCTTCTGGAGCTGACGGACCCTCGATTGAACGGACCTCGCCCGTGTCGCCTGGGCGCGGAAGCGGTTGATGAAAAGCTCTATCTCCTTGCGCTTCTTCTCTTCATTGACGCGGGTCTGCTCGTAGACCTCCTCTTCCTCGATGATCTGCTCGTAGAGTTTGTGGGTAGTGCCCGCGATCTTGCGCATCCTCATGCGGTGGATGGCCATGGTGTGCGTCGTCACGGAGTCCATGAAATCCCTCTCGTGGGTGATGAGGACCATCTCGCCCTTCCACCCCCGAAGGAACTGTGTCAGCCACCGTATGGAGACGATATCGAGATAGTTCGTCGGTTCGTCAAGAAGGAGCATCATCGGCTGTGCAATGAGGATCTTCGCAAGATTAAGACGGACCTGGAAACCGCCGCTCAGTTTCCCCGGGTCCAGGCTGAATTCGCCCTCGCTGAAACCCAGTCCGGCGAGCACCGTTTTCGCCTTGTACGTCTCGTCGCGGCCGTCCTCGTGGACGGGAAGGTTGACACAGGCCTCGGCGAGGACGGAGTGTTCACTGAAGGAGATATGCTGGGAAAGGTGGCGGATGGTATAGCCCCGGGGGATATGGATCTCTCCCGAATCGGGAGTCTCCTCCCCGAGGATCATCCTGAAGAGCGTCGTCTTCCCCGTCCCGTTGCGCCCGACGAGCCCGAGGCGCTCCCCCGGCCCGACGGTAAAACTCGCCCCATCAAAAAGTGTCTGTGTCCCGTAGGCCTTTGAAAGGTTATTGACGATAAGCATGGCAGCGCCCGTAAAGCGCTCTATATTAACCTAAAGGGGTGGCAAGTGCAAGAAACCACCGAAGGCGGTTCCAGGGCTTCGGGGCCCCCGCACCGATGTTTATTTGTGGTACCAGACTTTTACTGCGGAGATTACCAGTATCGCCGCCAGAAGGGGCAGCAGCACAGGAGTCGGAATAATACCGAGCAGACGCCCTCCCACGTATGCGCCCGCTATAGAACCCACAGCCATGATCGCCAGGAAACGTCGTTCCCTGCGGATCACGGCAAAAGCACTGTCGCGGCTGTAGCGTGTAAAACTGGTGATCATGGTCGGCAAGCTGACGGCCAGCGCTATGCTGCCGGCAAGTTTCAGGTCCACACCGAACAGCAGCATGACCGTCGGGATAAGCAATTCCCCTCCCGCAACACCCAATAATGCCGCAACCACGCCGATACCCACTCCGGCAAGGACACCAACGGATATCAATAACCACCCATGGAACAACGGTGCGCCCCCCGAACTCAAGCCATGTCCCCATAGAAGGACGGCTGCGATACCAATCAGAAGAACAGAGATAACGCGATAGAGCCCTTGAGACCTGAGCCGTATGGCCCAGCCGGCCCCCAGCCATGCGCCAGCGAGACTCCCCGACAGGAGGGTGATAATCACGTCATAGCGTTGCAGGACGCTTGCGAATGGAACAACGGCGGCTCGAAAAGGAAGGGCCGCGGCAACGACGACAAGACTCATGGCCTTATTGAGCATCACGGCCTCGAGCGCCCCAAAGCCGAAGACCCCTATAAGCAACGGAAGGCGGAACTCAGCCCCTCCCAGGCCAATGAGGCCGCCGAGAACCCCTATGACGGTCCCCCCGCTGAACACGGCAAGGGGATTGCGGCGGATGGTCTTACGTTCGTTTTTGGATTGACCCGGATTCATGGACATTTATACTCCCTTCTGCGCACTCCCGAACCTTGTTGTTTGACGCTTGCGATCTCTTACCCGCAAAACGGAATGAGCCC
>JAQVWF010000019.1 GCA_028698615.1 Syntrophorhabdaceae bacterium | reverse complement strand
GACCATCCCGGGCTTTTTGACATCACCCCGTCGTTGTGCTAAGAAATTACCCATGTACGTCAACTGGGAAGGGAAAGATTACGTCTTCGAGAAACCGATGCTCGTCTCCCGGCTTTTGCAGGAACTCAAGGTCAGCGCGGAAGGCCACCTCGTTGTCGCAAACAACCGGCTTGTCACCGAGGACCACCGGCTCGACGCCGATGACAGCGTGAAGGTTATACGGGTTGTATCGGGCGGATGAAATGCAGGGTGTGCGGACAGACGGCGAGCATCAGCCTGCGGTCCCACAAGACCGCCTTTTGTGACACACATTTCCTCACTTTTTTTGAAAAAAGAGTAAACACAACCATCCGGCGCTACAGACTCATCGGAGATGGTGACCGTCCCGTGGTGGCCGTATCCGGAGGCAAGGATTCCCTGTCCCTCTGGGTTTTTCTGACGAGGATGGGTATCACGGCTGACGGCGTCTATGTTGACCTCGGCATAGGCGACTATTCCCGCGTGTCGCTGGAAAAGATCAAGGCCGTCGCCGACAGGATCGGCAGGAAGGTCCATATCTTTCACGTTCCCGACGTCTTCGGCAGGGGTATCAGCGAGGTGGCGAAAGGGTTGCGGCGGGTTCCGTGCTCGGCGTGTGGAATGATAAAGCGGTATGTGATGAACAAAGTATGCATGGACAAGGGCTACAACCTTCTGCTGACAGGACACAATCTTGATGATGAGGCTGCAGCTCTCTTCGGGAACGTTCTCTACTGGAAGAAGGAGTACCTCTGGCGAAAGGACATTGTTCTCGACGCGAAGGACGGGCACCTGTCAAGGAAGGCCAAGCCGTTCTTCTTATGCTCGGAGCGCGAGGTGGCCGCTTACGCCGTTATCTCCGGCATCGATTATATATATGAGGAATGCCCGTTCTCGAAAGGGGCCAAGACGATCACGTACAAGGGCATCCTGGGCAGCCTTGAGGAGGTTTCTCCGGGAACCAAGCTCATGTTCGTGAAGGGATACCTGAAGGAGCTTCGGGAAATGAAGGAGATGCGGCAAGACGACGGCGAGGCCGCCGCGGGCTTTGAAGCCCAATTCTGTCCCGTCTGCGGATATCCTTCCGGCGGCGGTGAATGCGGTTTTTGCCGGACCCTTCAGAAGTTTGAGCTTCCCTACTCGGCCCGGTTCGAGGAGTACGGCTGATATCAATTGACAGTAGCGGGTGCCGGTGACATAATTCGGGTATAAAAATGATAGACAGATTGTCGCAGCTTATCTTCAATATCTACGAGGCTTTTACCGTCGCCCTGTATGTGAGGGAAAAGGATTCCCTCAATTGCCTGTCTTCCGTCACCTTTGCCAGGAGCTTTGACGAGAGGAAGAGCATCTCCGTTGAGGGGACTCTTCCCGGCTGGGTGATGAAGCATGGCGCTCCGCTTATCATACCCAATTTTGACAGGGACGAAGAGGCGCTGGGCTATTACGGAGCCAGCGAGGGGATCAAGTCCTTCATGGGATATCCCGTTGACACGAAGGGTGTCATCATCGTCGACAGCAAGAAGAAATATGTCTTTACCGACAAGGAGAAGAAGATACTTGGCGCCTTCGCTTCTCTCATCCACCAGGAGATCGAGCAGGAAAAGAAGGCCCTTCATACCGAAGAAGCAATTGAAGAGCTTTATGCGGAGAGACGGATCCTGAACCTTCTCTCGGCTCTCAATACGGCGAAGGTCTCGACGGTCGACGTGCTCGAGGAGATCCTGGGCCTTTCGGGAGGGACCTTCTGCTTCATCGGCACGGAGAAGAAGGGACGCCTCGTCATCCAGGATGTTGCCGGCATCGCCGATGGCGACGCCATCAAAAAAGAATGTCACAGAGGGGAAAGCATTGCTTCCGTGGTCCTCGAGGGCGGCAGGGAACTCCTTCTTCCCCATGGCAGCGCTTACCTGCGGGAAAAGCCGCTCTTCTTTCCCAACGAACCGCTGAAAGCGCGACAATTCTTCGGCTTTCCCCTTATTACCGAGGACACGACCTTTGGGGTCATAGGCTTTGTCTCCCTCAATGAAACGGAGTTGAATGAAAGGGCCATCGGCGCGTTGAGAAATCTTTCCTGTCTCCTCTCGCTCTATTTCACAGCCCAGTGGATGCGCGAGCACCTGGACAGGATACGCGATTTCGATCCCGTCACGGGCGCGGTGCAGTTTCCCGTCTTCCTGAACGCCGTCGAGAAGATGGCACTGAAGAACGAGCGGTTCTCCATTCTTTGCGTCAAGCTCGGGAATATGGTCCTTTACAACAGGAAAATGGGCGCCGAGGGTACGAACGACCTGTTGAGGAGGATCTGTCAGGTCATCCGCTATTGCGCCGGGGGCAAGGCGTTTGTGGCCCGCAAGAACGGCGGCCGTTTCTTCGTTCTTCTCAAGGGCGGAGAGACCTTTGAGACGAGGAACATGATGAAGCTCCTTTACCATGCGGTAGGTAAAAGCCTTGCAGAGCAAGGGCTCTCGGCGGGAGCGGGTATGATCGAGCTTGGCACGGTCAGCTTTCCCGACGATTCGCCGGACATCTGGGAGCTTTTCGACAGGATAGAAGAGAAGAAGATACGAAAATTCATAGAATAAAAAGGAGGAAGGGGGATGGGTTTCTTTAGAAAATTGTTCGGGATGTTTTCCACGCAGCTTGCCATGGACCTCGGCACCGCCAACACCCTGATATACATGAAGGGAGAAGGCATCGTTCTCAATCAGCCTTCCGTCGTTGCCATTGACAATAATTCGGGGAAGGTTATCGCCGTCGGCAGGGAGGCAAAGGAATACATCGGCAGGACGCCCCCCAATATCAGCGCCATACGACCCCTCAAGGACGGGGTCATCGCGGATTTCGATGTGGCGAAGGCGATGATCAAGTATTTTCTCAAGGTCGTGAGCAATGAGCGAAAAGTGTCGAAACCCAGGATGGTCGTCGGCGTTCCTTCGGGTATCACCCAGGTGGAGAAGAAGGCTGTTATCGATGCCTGTTTCCAGGTGGGCATCCGTGACGTCCATCTCATCGAGGAACCCATGGCGGCATCCATCGGCGCGGGCATGCCCATAGAACTGCCCAGGGGCAACATGATAATCGACATCGGCGGCGGCACGACAGAGGTGGCCATCATCAGCCTTTCCGCTGTCGCATACAGTGAATCCCTCAGGGTTGCGGGCGACGAACTCGACGAGGCCATAGTCCGCTATCTCCAGAAGAAACACCAGCTTGCAATAGGGGTCATCGCTGCCGAAAAGATCAAGATAGAAGGCGCCTCAGCCTTTCCCGTAGATTCCCTGAGCGACTCGATAAACGTTGTCGGAAAGGACCTGCTCACGAGTATACCCCGGAGCATAAAGATATCCAAGGAAGAGGTCCGCGAGGCCATCGAAGAACCCGTTTCGGCCATCCTCGATTCCGTCAGAAGGGCTCTCGAAAAACTTCCCGCCGAATTTGTATCCGACCTCAATGAGACGGGCATTGTGCTGACGGGAGGAGGAGCGCTTCTGAAAGGACTTGGCCAGCGGATCGAGAATGAGACCGGGATAAACGTGATAGTTGCCGAGGACCCGCTCGTATCGGTGACCATGGGCTGCGGCAAGGCCCTGGAAGATTTACCGAAGTACAAGAAGGTCTTTATAAACTAACCTGAAACCTGAAACTGTTTTTAGTATTCCGAGATTGCCCACTCCTCGTACCGTGCCCCGTCGAGTTCGGCGAGGAAGCGGGAGGGGCGCATGATGATGTGGCCGGCCTGGCGGTCGAAGGCGAGGATGGGGTAGCACAGATAGAGTTCATCCATGGCCCGCGTCGATGCCACGTAAAAGAGGCGTCTCTCCTCCTCGATGGCCCCTTCTTCCACCGCCCTGGGATTGGGGAACCTTCCTTCCGCACACCAGATGATGAAGACAATCCGCCATTCAAGGCCCTTGGCCTGGTGTATGGTGCTCAGTATGACC
The DNA here is from genome assembly GCA_028698615.1 of Syntrophorhabdaceae bacterium. Taxonomy (NCBI): domain Bacteria; kingdom Pseudomonadati; phylum Thermodesulfobacteriota; class Syntrophorhabdia; order Syntrophorhabdales; family Syntrophorhabdaceae; species Syntrophorhabdaceae bacterium. The sequence continues at coordinate 42,226 of JAQVWF010000019.1, read as the reverse complement.
CGATCATCGTCGGATTCGCCCGCTGCCACGACCTCTTCGCCGGCCAGGCCGCTCATGAGGGAAAGCTCGGCCAGAAACGTTTCCAGCGAGTGATACCTTGTCGAGAAGTTGATAAGCTGTCCCAGGTCCTCGAGGCGGGCCTCGTAGTTGGGATAGGTGAACTTGAGGTACTCGATGTAGCCGTGCTTGAGGACGGCGGAGATCATGTCCCCCGGGGCCTCGTCGCCCATCAGATTCTTCAATTCACTGAAAAGCTCCGACCATGCCTCGATGTTCTCCTTTTTGATGCCCTTGAACTTGTCGGCGATCCTGCCTGAGATAAGGGGATCAAAGGGGTCGCCCTGTTCCTTGATGTATGCATATATATGGTCGGCGGTCTTTTTGCCGATGCGGGGAAAGATCCTGAACATCCGCTTCCACGATATCTCGTCATCGGGGTTCGACATGACGCGCAGGAATGAGACGACGTCCTTGATATGGGCCTGTTCAAAGAACCTGAGCCCGCTTCGGATCTCGAAGGGGATGCCGCGGCGGGTCAGTTCCATCTGCACTTCCATCGAATGATAGTGGGCGCGGTACAGGACCGATATGCGGTCGAGAGGGACACCCTCGTCGGAGAGTTCCAGTATCCGCTGGGCCACGAATTCGGCCTGTTGTATAACGTCCCTCGACGGCGCCACGACAGGGACCACACCGCTCTCCTTGACGCTGCACAGCGTCTTCTCGAACTGGTTCATGTTGAAGGAGATGGAGTTGTTTGCGAGGTCGAGGATCTCCGGCGTGCTGCGGTAGTTTGTTACCAGTTTGTGCACCTTCGCTTCCGCGTAGCGTTTCGGGAAATCGAGGATGTTCTGGAAATTGGCCCCCCGGAAGGAATATATGCTCTGGGCGTCGTCGCCGACGACCATGACGTTGCGGTTGATCAGCCCCATGAAATCTATGATCTCCGACTGGATGCGGTTGGTGTCCTGGTATTCGTCGACAAGGATGTGGCGAAAGGTCATCGCATAGAGCCTGCGCAATTCCTCGTCCTCGGCCAGTATCCTGTGCCAGAATAGCAGGAGGTCGTCGAAGTCCATGGCGTTCGTTTCCCTCTTCTTGTCGGTATAGATCTTGTGTATCGCCATCATTTCATCGGCAAGGTCATAGAAGAAGGGGTTTCGTTCCCGGATGGCACGGTCGACGGTCTGCATAGTGTTGGCGGCGTAGCTGAAGAGCTCCTTCACAACCCCGCCCCTGGGGAACATCCTGCTCTTCGTATCGATCCCCGATTCCTTGACGGCGAGTTCCACGACATCCTTGGCGTCCTCGTTGTCGAGAATGCTGAAGCTCCTGCGGTAGCCAACGCGCTCGGCGTGCTGGCGCAGGACGAGGTTGCCGATGTGGTGGAAGGTGCCGCCCCAGATATAGCGGGTGTCCATCTTCACGAGATGTTCGACGCGATGGAGCATTTCCCGGGCGGCCTTGTTCGTAAAGGTCAAAAGCAATATGCCCCCCGGCGGGATGCCCCTCTCCAGAAGATGCGCCACCCGGTAGGTGACGACTCTGGTCTTCCCGCTTCCTGCACCGGCGATGACCAGGATAGGTCCATCAGCGCTGAGGACCACGCCCTGCTGTTCCTCGTTAAGTTCACGGGAATAGTCGATGACCGTTTTGACGGGGGAGACATCGCGGTGGATGGTATATTTTTTCATAGGGTTACATTATGCCCCTGCCGAATGGGGCATGTCAAGCCGCCGAGGCGGGGCGATGTCAGGGGACAGAAGAGTTTTTCTCGGTGATTTTTTTGGTTTTTTTTGGTAGACTCAGGGAAACTTCGTGTCCGATCATTAATCACGCAAAGGAGGATTTATCATGCGTATCGTATTATTGGGAGCGCCGGGAGCCGGCAAGGGTACAGTTGCGAAATCGTTGACGGAATTTGACGGATCGGTGCAGATCTCCACCGGGGACATTTTGCGCAACGCCGTAAAGGCGGGATCCGAACTGGGCAAGAAGGCGAAGGGTTATATGGAACGGGGCGAGCTCGTGCCCGACGACCTCATCATGGACATCATGGAAGTTCGGATGAAGGAACCCGATTGCCAGAAAGGTTTTCTCCTCGACGGTTTTCCAAGGACAATCCCCCAGGCGGAAGCATTGAGGAAGCTTCTCGAGAAGATCGGGATAAAGCTCGACGCCGCCATCAATCTCGATGTCCCGACGGATGTCATCCTCGACAGACTGACCACGAGACGGACATGCTCCAACCCCGATTGCCAGGAGATCTACAACATAAAGAGCAAGCCGCCAAAAGCCGACGGGACCTGTTTCAAGTGCGGTTCCCCCGCAGTTCAGCGCGCCGACGAAACGGAGGAAGCCATCAAGCAGAGACTGGCCACATATAACGAAAAGACCGCTCCTCTCATCGATTTTTACAAGAAGGAAGGCCTCTTGAAGGTCATCAGCTCGTTGAGCAGCCAGGAGATCGTGGAAGAAGTCAAGACGGCGGTGAAGAAGTAAATAATAACCTATAACCTGCGTCTATCATGCTCTTCGGGATCTCCGCATACTTTCTCACCAACAATAGTCTCAGCGGTGTGATCGATAGTATCCTCACAGCGGGGATCAGGGTCGTCGAGCTTTCCTATGAGCCTCCCCACCTCTTTTCGCTGGATGGTGAGATGATAGGAAAGGTGCGGCGGCTTGCAGGGGAGGGCGTCGGTTTTTCCATGCACGGCCCCTTTCTGGAGATCAACCCGGGGAGCTACCTCGATGAGATACGCAACGTCTCACGGGAGCGGCTGCTGGCCGCCGTGCGGCTCTCGGCCGAAATAGGCGCTGATCCCGTTGTCGTCCATCCGGGATACTCCTTTTTTCGGAAGCTGAAGGAATTCGACAGCGGGCTTCAGGCCCGGTTCATCGAGGATCTGGCAACCGTTGCGGAAGAGGCACGGTCCTGCGGCGTAAGGATCGCACTGGAGAACGTCTTCATGTCTTACTTCTATTTCCAGGAACTGGGCGAGTTCGGCGCGATCAATGCCGCAGTGCCCGGAATAGGGGTCACCCTCGACATCGGCCACGCCTACATTTCAAAATGCGCGGCAAAGCATCCCGATCCTGAAGGCGGGATCATCGATGATGTCCGCCGCATGGGCATAGAGAACCTCTTCCACGTCCATCTGCACAACAACGACGGCAGCCGCGACGACCACGGCTTTGTGAAGGGTTCAATAGACATGGGAAGGGTCCTGCGGGGTCTGAAGGGACTCGGTTACAGAGATAAAGTGGTCATCGAAACGCTGGACATAGAGCGTTTTGGTTTTGCCCCGGTTATGGAAAAACTGAGAGAAATAGCACTCTGACAAGCTGTCGCCCGTCAGGGACCCAAGATCTCAAGCACCACCTTGTTCCTGTGAATTGCACTGGTCAGGAAAAGCCTTCACAATCTCAGGCTCGATGAGATCATGGTCTTGAGGATGTCTATCGATAGTCCCCGAAAGTCACAATCCAGGGGCCGTTCCCGGCACATTTGTTCACTATGGAAAACATGCGATTCCATACCATTATTTGTCATTCCCCTGCAAGGCCTTAACTGTGGCCAATTACTTGATATCAGGGGGGTTTTGCCTTTGTGATTTTTATTGACAAAGGAAAGGAGAAAAAGATATAAGAAAGTGAAATTAGTAACAATATCAAAATCAGGGGGTACAGGGATGTTAAAAGAGTCGTTGATAAGCGAATTTCAAAAGATTGTCGGTAAAGACAATGTACTCACCGCACCTGAAGCGCTCAAAGCCTATTCGTACGACGGAACCACAAGTTGGGTGAAAGAACCGGATCTCGTTGTTTTTCCCACCACTACGGACGAAGTATCGCGGATAATGAAACTCGCCAATGCCGAGAAAGTACCCGTCACCCCGAGGGGCGGCGGCACAAACGTCAGCGGCGGGTCGGTTCCCTGGCATGGCGGCGTTGTCCTGGCTATGACCAGAATGAACAAGATCATCAAGATCGATAAAGAAAATCTCACCGCCACCGTCGAACCTGGTGTTGTGCTCCAGGATCTGACTCTTCGGCTCATGAAAGACGGCCTCTTTTTCCCGCCCGATCCCCAGAGCTTTTTAGGCGCGACCATGGGTGGCATCATATCCGAGAACGCCGGGGGTCCTGCCTGTGTAAAGTATGGTGTGACAAAGCAGTATATTCTGGGTATCGAAGTTGTCCTCCCCACAGGCGAGGTTGTGCATCTCGGCGGCAGGACACTGAAGAATGTTGTTGGTTATGATCTTCTTCATATTTTCATCAGCGCTGAAGGGACTCTCGGAGTTATCACCAGTGCGGAACTGAAACTGAATCCCGTGCCTCTTGCAAGGAAAACACTCTGCGTGGTCTATGACGATGTGGCCGTCGCCGGCGAAAGCGTCTACCATGTTCTCGAGAATGGTGTGATCCCCGACAAGATCGAGCTTATTGACAACTGGGTCATCAACAGGATCGAAGAAATGATGCCCATCGGTTTGCCGAAAGACGCTGATGCCTGTCTGCTCTTCGAGGTTGATGGTATTCCCGAAGCCGTTGAGAAAGAAGCGGAGAAGATCGCCGAGATCACCAAGAAATATGGCGCCAAAGAGGTTCGCGTGGCAAAGGATGCCGATGACGCCAATAAGTACTGGATGGCCCGTCGTGCAGGTTTCGCGGCCGTTTTTGGAAAAGCGAAGACAGTTTTCGCCGAGGATGTCACGGTGCCCCGTGGGAATATTCCCAAACTCATCAACAGATGCAAGGAACTTGCCAAACAGTATAATCTCGAGATCGTTGTTCTCGGTCATGCAGGAGACGGGAACCTTCATCCGGCGATCCTTACCGACATTAACAATAAAGAACATTATGAACGTGCCCTGAAGGCCATGGACGCTATCATTGAAGGCGCGGTGGAGTTCGGTGGCGTACTCTCCGGCGAACACGGGATCGGTCTTGAGAAACAGAAATTCATGAAGAAGGTCACAGAGCCGGCCGTAATAGATATGATGAAGAACATCAAGGCCCTCATCGACCCGAACAACATCATGAACCCGGGCAAGATCTGGGAGTAGTCCATAAAGGGGGTTGCGAGTGAAAGACCTTAAAGAACTTAAGAAAATAGAAGAATTCTCCAACCAGTGCATGAAGTGCGGCTTTTGCAGTTTCTTCTGCCCGGTCTACCAGGAAGAGAAGATGGAGACATCTGTGGCACGCGGGAAGAACTACCTCGTGAAACAGATACTCGCAGGAAAGCAGGAATTCACGCACGAGATGGCGGATATTATAGGAAAGTGCCTTCTGTGCAAGCGTTGTGCGGCGAACTGTCCCGCAAAGACGCAGATAGACCGCGTCGTAGTGGCGGCCCGCGCCCAGCTGGTAAAGGAGAAAGGGCTCGGAGCCATCAAGAATTTCGCATTCCGCAAGGTAATGGCGGACAGAAAGGCCTTCGGGAAGTATGCAAGGCTCATGCAGAAGTTCCAGTGGATGATGCCCACCACGGAAGGGAAGATCAAGCACCTTCCCGATTTCGTGAAGGGCCTTGGAAGAAGGAATTTCCCCAGCCTGTCAAAGACATTCCTGAGAGACCAGGTCAAGCCGGTCTATAAACCCCAGAACGGCGAGAAACCCAAGATGAGAGTCGGTTTTTTCATGGGATGCGCGACCGACTTTGTCTACCCCGAACTGGGTCTCAAGCTTATCGACTTTCTGACCCGGCATGGAGTGGAAGTGGTTGTGCCCGAGGACCAGAATTGCTGCGGCGCCGCCATCTATTTCAGCGGCGACCTTGAGACGGGCCGGATGCTGGCAGACCTTAACATCAAGGCGTTCAAGGACCTCAACGTGGATTATATCGTCACCGCCTGCGGGACGTGCAGTTCCACGCTCAAGGATTATCAGAAATATCTCCCGGAGACCGAGGAGCAGAAACAGCGCTACGAGGAATTCGAGAAGAAGATCAAGGATAGTACGGAATTTGTCATAGATATCCTCAAGATCCCTCCGCAAGACTTCAAATTGAAAAAGGAGTTCGAAGGGAAAGTAGTCACATGGCATGACCCCTGCCATCTTGTCAGGTACCAGAACATCAAAGATCAGCCGAGGGCGATCCTCAAGGCCCTCAAGGGTATTAAATATGTGGAAATGCCTAACGCCGATATGTGTTGTGGAATGGGTGGCTCATTCAGCGTCTACCATTACGATCTGACGAAGAAGATAGCGGGCAAGAAAATGGATGGCATCAAAGCGACCGGTGCGGATATCGTCGTGACCGCTTGCCCAGGATGCATGATCAACCTTATTGATAACGTTTTGCTAAACAAAATGCCGCAGAAGGTGCATCATTTCCTGGAGCTGGTAGAGTAGCAGATCGATATCCCTAGGACAACCGTACATCTACATCTCAAACTCACAGGAGGAGTATACTCATGAAGAACGGCCACTGGATGACAGCGAAGGATGTTCTAAGGATTCAAGCATTTAAGTACCCGGACAAGATCGGCGCTAAAGATCTTTACAAGCAGTTTACCTTCAAGCAGTGGAATGAGAGGACCTGCCGGCTCGCGAATGCCCTTGCCGATCTCGGCCTCAAGAAAGGCGACCGTTTTGCGGTTCTCGCCTACAACTGCGTTGAGTGGATGGATTTCTACGGCGCAGCCGCGAAGGGCGGATTTCTGTGCGTACCGCTTATGTTCAGGCTCGCGGGACCGGAAATGGAATATATCGTCAATCACTGCGAAGCGAAGGCCTTTATTGTCCAGAGCGGCAAAGACCCCGCAGACGGCAAGGAATTTCCGTGGATCGACCTGATCAACGGTATGAAGAAGAACCTGAAGACCGTTGAACACTACATCAACTTTGCCGTCGACAGCCCCAGCTATGACGGCTATATCAACTACGAGCAGATGCTCGCGAAGGCAAGCCTTGAAGAACCCGCAGTCGAAGTGACCCCCGACGATACCTGGGTCATTATGTACACCGGCGGAACGACAGGCTTGCCCAAGGGCGTCATGAAGAGCCATGCAAACCTCTTCTCCCAGTATTTCATCATGATCTACGACCATGAGTTCAATTTCGACGACACCATTCTGTTGGTCATGCCTTGCTGCCACGTCAACTCCCTGTTCTACTCATTTGTCGTGACATGGGTCGGCGGCACGGTCATGTGCTACAACATGGTCTCCTTCAACCCCGAAAGTCTCATCAAAACCTTCTCTGATCACGGGGTTACCTTCACATCCCTTGTTCCGACACACTACATCATGATGCTGGCACTCCCGGACGAAGTGAAGGCCAAATACAACCTGAACGCCATCAAGAAGCTTCTCTGCTCTTCCGCTCCCGCACGGCGCGACACGAAACAGGGTATCCTTGCCATGTTCCCCAATTCAAGGCTCTATGAGGCATACGGATCAACCGAGGCAGGATGCGTAACGGTCCTGAAACCGGAAGAACAGATGAAAAAGCTTGGTTCCATCGGCCGCGAGGCGATCGGAACGGACATAATCCAGATCTACGACGAAGACGGCAGTCTCATAACCGAGCCCAACAAGATCGGCGAACTCTATTCCCGCAGCCCGATGATCTTCGAGAGCTACTGGAAAGACCCGGAAAGAACGAAGAACGCAATGAAGGGCCAGTACTTCAGCGCTGGTGACATGGGTTACCGCGATGAGGAAGGCTACTACTATCTGGTCGATAGAAAGGCGAACATGATCATCTCCGGCGGCGAGAATATCTTCCCGTCAGAAGTCGAGAACTGCGTGGGCGGACACGCGGATGTTAAGGATGTTGCCGTCATCGGCGTGCCTCATGAAAAATGGGGCGAACAGGTAACGGCAGTCGTCGTCCTCCACGAAGGCAAGAAGATGGAGCCCAAGGAAATTACCGAATGGTGCAAGGGCAAGATTGCCGGTTTCAAGGTTCCCAAGAACATATACATCATCCCCGATGAAGAGATGCCGAGATCGGGCGCCGGCAAGATCCTCCACAGGATTCTCCGCGAGCGTTACGGCAAGTGGGGAGACCAGCAGTAGAATTTTCAGGTAAGCAAGGAACGGGGACTTCGGTCCCCGTTTTTTTATGGTCTCATGGCTCTTGCATGAATCGTGGAGCCTGCAAGAAGCGCTCTTCCGGGAATGCATGCTGAACATAGAAAAGGCGACAGACGCAGGGCGTGCATTTTTTTGGTTTCCCTATCATGATCGCAGGATGATGGAAGATCATTTGTTGCATCATTGCGTCGGGAGAGGGCATTTTAGTGTTGAAAAAAAAACCGGTGTGGGGTAAAACAAATATACGTTTTTTTGGGTTAAGGGGTTACGTGAGAAGCTGTAAGGGCACTACTTCAATCGCTGGTCTTTATTCTGACGGCACTGTTTCACATTCATCTCCGGATAGCATAATATTGTGGTATCGTGAGCATTGCTTGTTTCTGAGCAAGACGCCCTGTTGATCCTTTCACGGGGCGACATAACGGGATTTTCATCAATCACACTAAGGAGGGTTTTGTTATGAAGAACGGTCATTGGTTGACAGCTAAGGATGTGCTGAGAGTGAATGCCTTTAAGTGGCCTGATAAGGTGGGCATCAAGGATCTTTACAAGGCCTTTACATTCAAGCAGTGGAATGAAAGGGCCTGCAGGCTTGCAAACGCTCTCGCCGACCTGGGGATGAAGAAAGGCGACCGTTTCGCAGTTCTCGGATACAACTGTGTCGAGTGGATGGATTTCTACGCGGCTGCGGCCAAGGGCGGATTCCTGTGCGTGCCCCTCATGTTCAGGCTTTCGGCCCCGGAAATGGAATACATCATCAATCACTGCGAAGCGAAGGTCTTCATCGTTCAGAGCGGCATCGACAAGGCGGACGGCAAGGAATTTCCCTGGATCGATCAGGTTAACGGCATGAAGAAGAACCTGTCGACGGTTCAGCATTACATCAACTTTGCCGTTGACAGCCCCAGCTATGATGGCTTTATCAACTACGAGCAGATGCTCGCCAAGGCCAGCCCCGCAGAGCCCGATGTCGTTGTCGATCCTGACGATATCTGGGTCATCATGTACACCGGCGGGACTACGGGCCTTCCCAAGGGCGTTATGAAGAGCCACGCCAACCTCTTCTCCCAGTATTACATTATGATTTACGATCACAATTTCAACTTCGATGACTGCAATCTGCTCGTCATGCCCTGTTGCCACGTCAACTCCCTTTTCTATTCATTCGTCGTGACCTGGGTGGGCGGCACCGTCATGGCCTACAACATGGTCTCCTTCAACCCCGAAGGGCTCATCAAGTGCTTTGCGGACTTCGGAGTTACATTCACGTCCCTCGTGCCGACACACTATATCATGATGCTGGCCCTTCCCGACGAAGTAAGGGCGAAATATGACCTTACCTGCATCAAGAAACTGCTCATTTCTTCAGCTCCCGCCCGGCGCGACACGAAACAGGGCGTCCTCAAGATGTTCCCCAACTCCGAGCTTTATGAAGCATACGGTTCCACGGAGGCGGGTATTGTTACTGTTCTGAAACCGCACGAGCAGATGACGAAGCTTGGTTCCTGCGGACGGGAGGTTATGGGCAGCGATGTCCTGAGGCTCTACGATGAAGACGGAAACCTTGTTGACAAGCCGAATGTAGTCGGGGAGCTTTATTCCAGGAGCCCACAGATCTTCGAGCAGTACTGGAAGGACCCCGAAAAGACCAAGGCGGCCATGAAGGGCGAGTACTTCAGCGCCGGTGATATGGCGATGCGGGATGAGGAAGGCTACTACACCCTCGTCGACAGAAAGGCCAACATGATCATCTCCGGCGGCGAGAACATCTTCCCGTCGGAAGTCGAGAACTGCGTAGGCGGTCATCCGGACATCAAGGACGTAGCCGTCATAGGCGTCCCTCATGAAAAATGGGGCGAACAGGTGACTGCGATCGTTGTCCTTCATGAAGGAAAGAGCATGGAAGCGCAAGATGTTACAGCGTGGTGTAAGGGCAAGATAGCCGGTTTCAAGGTTCCGAAGAACATCGTCTTCATCAAGGATGAAGAGATGCCGAGATCAGGCGCCGGCAAGATCCTCCACAGGATACTCCGCGAACGTTACGGCAAATGGGCCGATCATCAGTAAGATAGGTTAGGCACAAAACAACGGGGACTTCGGTCCCCGTTTTTTTGTGCGGGTAATCAGGCACCGCAGCGACGCATCACCTCTTGCATCCCTTTCCTTGTCCCTCCCCCTCATTTATGATAAGCTTACCCGATGATAGCCGATTATTCCTTGTATCTGCAGGTTGGCGATCATGTGTATCACAGGCGGTACGCACGATGGGGCATGGGGATCGTTGTCGAGGAGCGACGGTCCGAATTGCCCGGTGGGTTTTGCTACGTCCGTATAGACTTTCAGGATGGAAAGGTACGCGTTTTCGACAACAACTATAAAAGCGTGAACTGCTGTTACTACGCGGGCATTGAAAAGATACACGAGAGACAGGTTTCTCTGGAAGAGGCTCCGCGAAGCAGGAAGAAATCCAAGAAGATGCTCCCTCCCTGAGGGAGAGGTCGCGTTGGAACGAACGGAGGACGAGTGGACAGCGAACTGACAAAATTTGTCCGCGGCGGCGGGTGAGCGTCGAAGATAGGTCCGGGTGACCTGGCGAACATCCTTTGCGGGATAGAGATCCCTGTGGATGAACATGTTATCGTAGGAATTGAAGGCTTTGAGGACGCGGGTGTCTACAAGGTGACGGACGAGATTGCCCTTGTCCAGACGGTGGATTTCTTCACCCCCGTCGTAGATGATCCTTACTGGTTTGGCCAGATAGCCGCGGCGAACGCCTTGAGCGACATCTATGCTATGGGTGCCACGCCAAAGACTGCCCTCAATCTCGTCTGCTTTTCACCTAAGAAGTTCGACATAGGGATCCTGAAGGAGATCATTCGCGGTGGGGCGGACAAGATACGCGAGGCTGGAGCGAGTCTTCTCGGCGGCCACAGCGTTGACGATGAGGAAATCAAATACGGGCTGTCGGTGACGGGAATTGTCCATCCCGACAAGGTGCTTCTCAATGTGGGAGCGAGGCCGTCAGATATTCTTGTCCTCACAAAGCCCCTCGGGACGGGTATCATGAACACCGCCATCAAGGGCAAACTTCTCGACGATGATACTGCCATGGGTCTGGCGAGGGTGATGGCCGCTTTGAACAGGGCCGCAGCCGAGGCAATGCTCTCCGTGGATGTCCACGCCTGCACGGATGTGACGGGTTTCGGCCTTGCGGGACACCTCAAGGAGATGATACGGGAATCCCTCGGCGTCGAACTCTACGCCGAAAGACTTCCCTATTTCGCTCAGGCCGTTGAATTTGCCGCGTCGGGTCTGGTCCCCGGAGGCCTCTACCGGAACAGGGACTTTTACACGGAACACGTGGTCGCCACGCGTTCGGATTTCTTCTATGACATCATATTCGATCCCCAAACATCGGGCGGTCTCCTCATGGCCCTCGACCCCCATGACAGGGTGAAATTCGAGGAAACTGCCACCCGCCTTGACGTGGACTGCCACGTCATAGGTACCTTCCTGGCTGAACCGAAGGGAAAGATTCTGCTGAGATAAGTCTCTAGCTCTTTACGAGAGGATAATTCCGGTCCGTCCACCCGTGGATGCCATATTCGAGGTTTCTGGCGTTGCGGTATCCGTAGGCCCTGAGGTAGACCGCGGCGTGGGAGGAGCGGGAGCCGCTTGCGCAGTAAACCACGATAGGGCTGTCGAGGTCTTTTGGGAATTCACCTATTCTCAGGGCGACTTCCCGGACGGGGATATTGACGGCGCCCTCGATGAAGCCGGTCTCGTTGAGCTCTTTGGGCTCGCGGACATCGACGAGGAAGAGCCTCTCCTTCTTCTCGATCCTGTGCAGGAGATCTTCTGTCTGAATGACCGTTTCCCCATGGGGTGTTGCAAGGATGCTTTCCATGGAGACGCAGAAGCTTTTCATAAGCGGGCCCAGTTCACCGGACTGGGCCGGTTCCGTGTTGCTGAGGCCGCATTGGAGTTTTCCCGTTTTCGCGTCAAGCGGCGGGAAGAGGCCTTTCAGGAATTCCTCGAATTCGTGAGCGGTGCGGTGCGTCTTGAGACAGACATTGTTGACCTTTTCGTAGCCCAGGGAGGAATTGATGTTCCCCCTGTAGTCGTGGGCGGGATAAACGATGAGATCATCGGAAAGCGGCATGATCCTGTCGAAGAGGCTTCCATACATATCGCCGGAGCTCCCGCCTGGAAGGTCGGTCCTTCCGCACTGGCCTATCATGAGGACGTCCCCCGTAAAGAGCCGGTCGCCGGCGAGGAGGCACATGTGGTCCTGTGTGTGCCCCTTCGTTTCGATCACCCGCAATGTGATGTTGCCGATGGATAGCGTATCATCGTCGCCGAGATGGATATCTATCCTCTTGCGGGCGTTGTCGGCGAGGACCTTCTCTATCCCGAAGAGGTCAGTGACCTTCGCTCCTATTTCCCTCTGCGCCGGGGTGTTCCTGTTCATGACCGTCTTTGCTCCAAGCCTGTCTGCAAGCTCCTGTGCGAGGGAGACATGATCGACATGCGTATGGGTATCGATCACGTGGGTTATGGTGAGCTCATGGGATCCGGCGAAATCCAGGAAAGGAGCCAGTTCATGAGAAGGGTCGATGATCGCCCCTTTCTTCTCGCTGTCGCAGGCGATGACATATGCGAGACATCCATCGAAATTGAACTGCTTGAATATCATGTCACACCTCCTCGGCCAGGTTCTTCATGGCCGTCTTCAGAATCCTGCCGGCAGCAAGTTTCGAGATGACGACTATATCCTCAAGCGGCAGATAACCCGTGATAGAAGGATCGAAAAGCGCCTTGGCGGATGGAGGAAATTCACCGTCCCCTTCCCAGAGAACAAAGGTGACGGGCACCTTCGGAAAGGCGAAAAGCGTGAGAGAGGCGTCGCCGAATTGTTCTTCTCTTGCCCCAAGGCCGAGGCCTGCGTCAAGAAAAGCATGCCTGTCATAGCCGAATGCCCTGACAAGAGGCCTGAGCACCCTTTTCTCAAAGACGGGATCATAATGCATGCATGCCGGAATGTCCCCATAGGCGACCTTTTCGCCCGTCAAGGGGATTCCTGAAGCGGTGTTTATGTAGTGGAGGATAATGATCTTCGAGACGAGAGTGACATTGGCGTCTCTCGAGCTGGAGAAGGTGAATCCGGGAATGCCAAGGACGATGGTTTCGTCGAAAAAGGGGACATGAACCCGCAGAGCGCCGCCGTTTCGCTCATGGCGTAAACCTGCGAGGAAGAACTTCTCTTCCATGGCGCTTTTCATGAGTTCGTCGCGAGCGCTGTCGAAGACACCCTTGTATGTTTTTTGTCGTTTGAGTTCCATGGTCACCGGCCGATCTTGTCTCTGACCTCTTCAATCTTTTTCCGGTAATCTTCGCTGTGGAATATCTCCGTTCCCATAACGAGCATGTTGCCCCCCGCCTTGACGACCTCGGCGGCGTTGCTTGCCTTGATGCCGCCGTCGACCTCGAGGTCTATGTACCTGCCGGCCTCATCGATCATCCTGCGCGCCTGGCTTATCTTTCCCGCCATCGCGGGGATATATTTCTGACCCCCGAAGCCGGGATTGACGGTCATGACAAGGACGAGGTCGACGATGTGGATGACGTGCTCGAGCTGGTTTAACGGCGTCGCAGGATTGAAGGATATGCCCGCCCGTGCTCCCGACTCCTTGATGACATCAAGGGTCCTGAATAGATGGTTGTCCGTCTCGGCGTGTATTGTAATAATATCGGATCCGGCCCGCGCGAACTCCTGCACGTATTGCGCGGGGTTCTCTATCATCAGGTGGACATCGAGGGGTTTCTTGTTGATCCTGCGCAGTGCCTCGACAAACATTGGGCCGATGGTGATATTGGGGACGAAATGACCGTCCATAACATCTACGTGGATAAGGTCAGCGCCTGCCCGCTCAACGTCCTCGATCTCCTGGCCGAGGCGCAGGAAATCGCAGGAGAGAATGGACGGCGCGATGAGGATATCTTTCATAAAGCCTCCATGATCAGTAGATATTGATGACTATCTCCTCGGTAGAATTGAATATCGTTCTGGGAAGTATGGAATACTCTATGCCGTTGCGGGACGATGCCCGGTCGGCTCTGGCGTAATTGATCCTGTATCTGATTCCCTTGGATTCCAATTCGTCGGCAAGTTCGTTGTAATTGATGTTGCGGGTGTCGGCCATGAGATAGTAGGACCTCGGGGCAGTGCCGACGAAAAGGGTGACCTTGCCGTATTCGAGGATGTCCGTTCCCTGAGGCGGCAGTTGCGCAATGATCTTACCCGTTTTAGGGTGGGGGACCATGACCGTCTTTTCAAGGGCGAGATGTTTTTCGCTGAAGACCGGCTGGGCCTCCTCGAGGGTGAGCCCCAGAAACCCCGGCGTTTTCATGAGCTCCGGTCCTTCGGAGACGATAACGTAGACCACCCTGCCTTTCTTGGTGGAGATGTTGGCATCGGGTTTCTGGACCGTTATATGGTTGTAGGGCACGTCATTTCGCCGTTCATATCTCAGGACGACAAGGGCGAGCCCCTGTTTCCTCAGGAGTTCCCGGGCATTCTCGACGGTCTTTCCCCGTACATCCGGACAGATGGTGGTTTGTTGGAACTTGAGGACGAGACTTATCGTCAGGTATGTCGACAGGCCGAAGACGAAGATGGGTGCCACAATATAAAATACTATTTTTATGAGCTTCATAGCTTTCTTATTCGTGCTATAAAGAAACCGTCCATAGCCGTTTCATGCGGTAACGAGATAAAACAATCCTTATTAAACCGGAACGGGAGTGGATTTTCAAGTACAAACTTCTTGTCTTTTGCCAGGTTATCAATGACATCCATGGTCTCTTCGGGCTCGAAGGAACAGACGCTGTAGACCATCCGTCCGCCCTGGCGCAAGAGGTCCCACAGTGTCCGAAGGAATGAGAGCTGCAATGCCCCGAACCGGGGAATATCCTCCTCCTTCCTCCGCCACTTGATCTCGGGGTGCTTGCGGATGATGCCAAGCGACGAGCAGGGTGGATCCACGAGGATCGTATCGAAGGTTCCGGGCCTGAAAGGCGCCATAAGGGCGTCTGCGCATACGATCCTGCCCGTCAGAGATGACAGCTTGAGGCGTTTCATGTCGTTGTCCATGGAAATGACCCGTCTTTCGCGGCACAGTTCGGCGATTTGTTTCGTTTTGGTCCCCGAACCGGAACAGGCGTCCAGAATGCTCGTCCCTCCCGCCGCCGCAACGGCCATGCCCGCAAGTTGGGACGCCTCTCCCTGAACGCTCAAAAGCCCGTCCTGAAAGAGGGTGCTTGCAATGACCGGTGAAAGGCGACGGACAATGAGGGCACAGGGCGAAACGCTCCCGGTACGCGCCTCGATCCCTCCCGCCGCGAGGTCTTGCATGGCCTTATTGACAGTGGTTTTCAGCGTGTTGACCCTGAGAGTGAACAGGGGCTCATCGTTGAGGGTTATAAGGAGCTTTTCGGTGTCTTCCTTACCGTACCTATCCGTCCAGCGGTCTATGAGCCACCGGGGGAAGGCGTAGCGCGCGGCCTCGCCGGGTGGCAGGCCCTGAAGCTCCCCGTCATTGATGAACCGCCTCAGGACCGCGTTGACGAAACCGGCGACGAATTTCCCCTTTTCGTTCTTAGCGTAGTCGACGGCCTCGTTGATTACGTGATAGTGGGCTTTCTTCATGAAGCCCGCCTGGTAGATGGTTATCCACAGAAGGTACCGGACGTCCCTGTCTATCGGCTTCGTGGTGTACCGGGAAAGGACAAACTCAAGATATCCCCGATGACGCACCACCCCCGAGGTTATCTGGTATATGAGTGCCCGTTGACCCTCGTTCAGGCGTGAACGAGAAAAGATCGCGTCAATGGTCTCATCGAGAAACCTGCCTGTTTCAACATCGCGAATGATGCGGATTGAAATGGCCCTGAGGAGATGTCCGAAGTTATCGCCGATAGGCCATATCCTCCAGTCTCCTGATCCTCTCTTCAATGGGGGGATGGGTGCTGAAAAGGGATCGAATGCCGCCGGCGTTGAAGGGATTAACTATGAACAGGGGTGCAGTTGACGGGTTCGCGTCATTCATGGGGTTACGTGCCACGCCGGCGTTGAGCTTGCGCAGCGCCCCGGCGAGATAAAGGGGATTTCCCGACAGGCCTGCTCCGCCGTCATCGGCCAGGTATTCCCGGGAACGGGAGATGGCGAGCTGGATCAGCATTGCGGCAAAGGCCGCTATTACGGAAAAGATTATGACGGTGAATATATTGCCGCCCCCTTCGTCATCGCTCGAACTGCCTCCAAAAAAGGCGGCAAAACGGGCCCAGTTGGCAATCATGGTTATGGCGCCAGCCAGCGTTGCGGCCACGCTCTGTATGAGGATATCACGGTGTTTGATGTGGGAGAGTTCGTGGGCAAGAACGCCGTCGAGTTCTTCTCTCGTCAGGATGCGCATGATGCCCGTTGTGACAGCAACGACGCCATGCTCGGGATTTCGACCGGTGGCAAAGGCATTCGGGCTGTCGTTCTCGATGATGTAGACCTTCGGCATCGGGATGCCCGCGCGCTGGGCGAGAGATGCCACCGAGCCATAGAGCTGCGGCGCCTCCCCCTGGGAGACCTCTTTTGCGCCATACATTTTCAGAACGATCTTGTCGCAGAACCAGTAGCTCACGAAATTCATGATAAGGGCGATGGCGAAGGCGATCATTCCTCCGGACCTGCCCCCTATAATGCTGCCAAGACCAACCAGGATAATGGTGAGGATGGTCATCAAGAAAAAGGTCTTAAATCTGTTCATCCAACCTCCGATGATAAATTATCCTATACAGTATAAACATTTTATGTCTTTTATCAAGCCGGGAGTCCCTCCGAAATTCTTGCCTTTTGCCCCAAAAGGTTCGTAAAATAATGACCAGGATCTGGCCAGGTTTAAGCTTCTTCGAAAAAAGAGACCTGCACGACAAACTAAGGGGAGAAGAACAAACCGGATGCACCCTGCACGCCGCGGAGTTGGGGCACGGTACCCTTGTTGAGGGGTTGCTATGAACAGGAACGAATTTGGAGAAAGGAGAGAAAATGTCGCTTGAGAGTGAAGGTGCGATGCACGTCTTTTTCGATACCCCGCCTGATGCGGCTTTCATCGTGGACAAGGAAGGAACGATCATTACCCTCAATGAAAACCTTGCCCGGCGCTTCAACCACGATGTGGATGACATGGTGGGGAGCAATATTTTCGACTATTTCGCACCCGAGGTGGCCCGCAGCAGGAAGGTTCTGATGGAGAGCATTATTGCCGGAAGGAGGCCGGTCTCCTGCACCGATTTTCGCGACGGCGTCTGGCTTGAGAACTGCTATTATCCCGTTCTTGACGGGGGAGGGTCCGTGGCGAGGATTGCCGTGTACAGCCGGGACATCACCGAGATTCGCCGCGCCGAGGAGGCCCTCAGGGAATCGGAGGAACGCTACCGAACCGCCATCGAGAATTCCAACGACGGCGTGGCCATGTTGAAGGGCAACA
This sequence comes from Syntrophorhabdaceae bacterium, assembly GCA_028698615.1. NCBI lineage: Bacteria > Pseudomonadati > Thermodesulfobacteriota > Syntrophorhabdia > Syntrophorhabdales > Syntrophorhabdaceae > Syntrophorhabdaceae bacterium. Next base: position 24,633 of record JAQVWF010000019.1, on the reverse strand, counting down.
TCCATCTTTATGTAAATGGCAAGTTCGTTGAGATCTTCGGATATGAAAGCCCTTCCGACATCATCGGGAGACCCCAGTCCCTTACCGTCCACCCCGACGACCACGAGAGGGTGGCCGATTTCACGCAGCGCAGGCAGCGAGGCGAGGCGATACCGGAACGGTATGAGTTCAAGGGAGTAAAACGCGACGGCGATATTGTCTACATCGAGGTTTCCGCGACGGGAACCACCTATAAGGGTGAACCCGTGGCGCTTGTGTACATGCGGGATGTGACGGCCCGGCGAATGAGGGAGGAAGAACTCTGGCTGACACGGTTCTCCATCGAACACGCCTCCGAATCGGTGTTCTGGATCAGGCCGAACGGCCGCTTTGTGTACGTGAACGAGGCTGCGTGCAAGAAGCTTGGATACACAAAAGACGAACTTGTCGCGCTCTCCGTCGTGGATGTGGACCCTGACCACACCTTGCGGGAACTCTCCGCCATAGGCAGATGCATGGCACAGGACGGCGCCGTCACTTTCAGATCCCATCACGAGACCAAGAGCGGTCGGGTCTTCCCGGTGGAGGTCCTTGCGAACCATGTTACATGTAACGGAGAGGATTTTATTTTTTGCTTTGCGCGAGACATCTCCGACAGGGAAGCGGCCGAGGAAAAACTGAACGTAGAGCGGCAGAAGTTTGAGGTCCTTATCGAGCATGCCCCTTTCGGTATGGCCATGTTCGACAGGGACGGCAGGTATCTCTATCTGAACCCCAAGTTTACCGACATCTTCGGATATACCATCGCCGAGATACCGGACCGCGCCTCGTGGTTCGGGCGGGCCTATCCTGACGAGACCATACGCGGGACGGTTGTCGACGCCTGGCATGACGATGACAGCACGAAGGCCGCCGGCGAAAAAATGCCCAGGACCTTTCCGGTAGTGTGCAAGGACGGGGCGACAAAGCTCATCAATTTCATTACCGTACGTCTTGAGAACGGCGACTACATCGTTTCGTACGAGGATATAACGGAGCGTCGTCTTGCCGAGGAGGCCCTTGCCAACGAAAAGGAGCGCCTGGCAGTCACGTTGCGTTCTATCGGTGATGGTGTGATCGCCACCGATCCGGAGGGAAGGATAGTCCTTATCAATGCCGTCGCGGAGGAGCTGACGGGCTGGAAACAGGACGAAGCCACAGGCAGGAATCTCACCGAGGTTTTTTACATCATCAACGAAAGGACCCGTCGGAGGTGCGAGAGCCCCGTCGAGAAGGTGTTGCGGATGGGGACTGTTGTCGGTCTCGCGAACCATACGGCCCTCATTTCGAAGGATGGCCGTGAACTTGTAATCGCCGACAGTGGTGCTCCCATATGGGACAAGGACGGGAGTGTTGCGGGTGTGGTGCTCGTCTTTCGTGACGTAACGGAAAAGAAAAAAATGGACGAGGAACTCCAGAAGATGAGCAAGCTCGAATCGGTGGGTATCCTGGCCGGAGGAATAGCTCATGATTTCAATAACATCCTCGCGGCCGTCCTGGGGAACGTCTCTCTCGCGAAGATGTATGCCAAACCCGCAGACGAGAGAGTATTGAAACGTCTCGTGGATGCCGAACAGGCGATATTGAGAGCCAAAGACCTGACCCACCAGCTTCTCACCTTTTCCAGGGGCGGCTCTCCAATCATGAAGACGACCTCCATCGAAAACGTGGTCAGGGAGACGGCCAATTTTGCCCTGACGGGTTCGCGGGTCAAGTGTGATTTTATCTTTGCCGCAGACCTTTTTCCGGTGGACATCGATGAGGGACAGGTGAGCCAGGTGGTGAACAATCTTGTCATCAATTCCCAGCAGGCCATGCCCGACGGCGGTATGATCACCATCGAGGCGATGAACCTCACCGTGTCGCATGGAATGGTACAGCACGGTGTCTTTCTCCAGCCCGGCAGATATGCCCGGATATCGGTGAAGGACCGAGGCATCGGGATTGCGCCGGAGCACGTGGACAAGGTGTTCGACCCTTACTTTACCACCAAGCAAAAGGGAAGCGGCCTTGGGCTTGCGACATCCTATTCGATCATAAAGAACCATGACGGCCATATTGCCCTTGAGTCCAAACCGGGTTCGGGAACGACCTTTCATATCTACCTGAAAGCGTCACAACACCATGCACCCACCATCGTCAGGGATATCCGAGACGACAGGAACACCGTGGTCAGGGCAAGGGTCCTTCACATGGACGATGAGGCGATGATCCTTCGCGCCACGAAGGAAATGCTGGAGAGTTTCGGATACGACGTGACATGCGCCGCGGATGGCAAGGAGGCGATCAGGAAGTATCGTGATGCCTCTGACGCGGGGAATCCCTTCGACGTGGTCCTCCTCGACATCACCGTCCCAGGCGGGCTGGGGGGAAAGGACACAATGAAGGAACTTCTCGCTTTTGACCCCGCCGTCAAGGCCATAGTCTCCAGTGGATATTCCAACGACCCCGTCATGGCAAGTCACCTGAGATACGGTTTCAAGGGCGTCATAGCCAAACCGTGCCTCATGGAAGAACTGGACGAGGTCATACGACGGGTGCTGCAGGAAGGCTAAAGCGACCATTTCACGCCCGTTATCGCGCAAGCCTCTCCTCTATAACTTCTTCCTGGCAAACACCTCGATCGCCGAGCGGCCTTCGAGGGGGCATTTGTTCTCGCAGATGCCGCAGCCGTTGCAGAGGTCATCGGCGATGTAGGGTCGTTTCAGGGTGACCCTTTTGCCCTGATAGTCGATGTCGTTGACGGTCTCGAAGCGGATGGCCTTCTCCGGAATGGGGCAGTGTTCTTCGCAAACGATGCAGTTGAGCTTTTTGGCGTAGGGGAGACAGATGTTCTTGTCAATGGCGGCGATGCCTATGACGCTCTTGCGCTTCTCGTTGAGAGGGAGCCGGGGTATGGCGCCCGTGGGGCAGACCTGGCCGCAGAGCGTGCAATTGTACTCACAGTATCCCAATCGGGGGATGATGACAGGCATGAAGATGCCGGTCACACCCGCCCGTGCCAGGTCGGGGTAGAGGGCGCTGCGCAGGCAAACCTTCATGCATTCTCCGCAGCGGACGCATTTCTTCAGGAAATCAGCCTCGCTCGTGACGCCGGGGGGCCGCAAGAGTCGGTGATTCTTTTCGGGATGACGAAAGGTGAAGGTCCTGGAAAGAGCAAAACCGGAGACAAGGCTTCCCAGTAATATCCTTTTCGACATGACAGGCTGCTCATGTCGCTCCCTCTGCGCCGAAAAGACACTTTTCCCCCGGAAGGGAAATCCGACCCGGCCGAAGCGGCAGTTTACCCTGCACTGCAGACAGCGGATGCAATTCTCCTGCTGCAGTATCTCCTCGTCAAATGCGGTCGGGCAGTGGCTGCGGCAATCGCCGCAGTCCTTGCAGATCCTTCCCGGGACCCTCCGAAACAGAGAGAAACGGCCGAGAAGACCGAGAAGCGTACCGAGGGGGCAGATATTCCGGCACCAGTTTCTTCTTTCGAACCTTTCAAGGATGAAGATAAATAGGAGGACGGCGAGGGAGAGAAAAGCCAGGGGATAGAATGTTTCGCGAAAAGGCAGGATATAGTCCCGGAGGACATCGTAGAGAAAAGCGGCATGGTCCCGCCCCTCTCCGGCGATCTTGTACAGCCCCGACCAGCCTGCCCGACTGGTATGGCCCAGAAGGGGGTAGAAGAAGAGGGTCAGCGCCCTGATGAGGATAGCGATGGGATCGAGGATTCCCGATACATTCACGGAAAAGACGGCCATTGCGAGGAGCGTAAAGAGCAGGTAGTGCTTGAAGGCCCCTTTCAGAAACCGGATGGGAGCGGATTTGGGGATCCTCTTTGTTACGAGATCGATCAAGGTTCCAAGGGGGCAGATCCAGCCGCAGAAGAACCTCCCCAGGACCAGTGTTAAGATCGTCATCAGCAGGGCCGGCAGGAGAAGCAGCGTAAAACCCTTTACGGCGAAAACATAGCTGGCCAGGACCAGGGGGTTAGCCCTGAAGAAGCTGTTGACGGCAACGGTGATCTCATCCTTCCCCCGGTAGTCGGTGACGATGAAAAGGAAGAGGAAAAGGGCGAGAAAGAAAAGTTGGGAAATGCGGGCAATCATAAAATACGGTTCCAGGTTTCATGTTTCATGTTTCAAGTTAAAGGACCTTCCGCGCCATGGGACCGTCCTCACGCTTTAATCACTTTTATCTTATTCAGGTTCATCTCCCCCAGACCACGCTTGTATGCTGTGACCGTTGTGGAGATGTCCTGGGGTTTCATGCCGAATAGGGTGGTGGCGTAAGCGTCTGCGGCGACGATGTCCCGCGACGCGATCACCCTGTTGAGAACCTTCACATCCTTCAGGCTTCCCCCCTGAGGGCCGTGGTTCATGAGTATCCGCGTGGCGTCGATGATCACGAGATGGCTTTTCACGACGCTGTTGACGTCAGAGAGGGCGTCTTCAATGCTGCGGTGAATATATCCCCGGTTGTCACCCATTATGCCCATCATATTCTTGAGGCCCAGGGTGAGTCCCGTCAGGCCGTGATTTTTTGCGATGGGAACGTTGATGAGCACATCGGCCTTGACGGCATCGTCGTAGAGGGGCCATTCCTTCAGGAAACGTCCGTTAAGGGCGGTTTTCTTGAAACGGTCGTTCTCAACGAGCCTGACATCGACGTTTTTCATGTTCTTCAGGGCAGCCGGGATGCCGCAGTTCTCGTAGCAGCGGCGCGCGTCGTTACAGGTGTTGTCAAAGACTTTGACCTTCCTCGCGCCCGAGGCGAGGCATTCCTCGACGATGGTCCTGACGACCAGGGGATGCGTGTTTGCGGCATATTCGGGCTTCCGGTCCCAGCCCATGTTCGGTTTGACCACAACGGTGTTCCCCGGCTTAACGAAGACCCTCATGCCACCCAGTGCGGCTATAACCTTCCGGGTGATGGCGGCATAGTCGGTCCCTTCAGCGACCACTACGGTCGGTGGCGGGGTCTGTGCAAAGAGGGTGCCGGGAATCCGGGTCGCCACAAGCGACAGGAGTCCCAGCTTTAGTAGATCTCTGCGTTTCACAGGCGCTTCTCCCTAGATCGCATCCTTGTTGCTCCTGTCAATGGCGCGGTCTATCTCTTCCTTAAGCGGTGTGGGAAGACCCTTGATATCTACGCTGAGGAAGCCGCGAACGATGGTCGAGGTTGCCTCCTCTTCAGATATACCCCGCGACATGAGGTAGTTTATCTCTTCCTGGGCGATCTTTCCGACTGCGGCCTCGTGGGACATGTCGACGCCTTCGACATGGCCTTCCAGTTGAGGTATGGAGTCGATGATGCCGCCTTTCAGGAGAAGTCCTTTGCATTCCAGGTGGGCCTTGATCTCGGGGGCCTCTCCGATGAGGTGGCCGCGGTTGATGATATGCGCGCCATTGCTGATGGACCTCTGCACTATCTCCGCACGGCAGCCCCTGTTCCTCAGGTATATCCTTCCGCCGATGTCGAGGTGGGAGCCCGGGGTACCGACGATGATGCTGTAGAACATCGCCGTGGCATCGTCACCGACGAGATGCGTCGTGGGATACATCTGGATCGACTGCACGGGCTTCATGCAGATATAGTTGTTGATGAAGAGGCCGCCTTCCTCGACGCGGGCGACGGAGCGGGGGCGAACGCTCATCTCCTCGGCCCAGTTGTGGATCATGGTGAAGCTCAGCCTGGCACCCTTCTTGACGAAGAACTCCGATATGCCGACATGTACGCCGCGCCTCATGTGGGGTGATGTTGCGCAGCCGGTGATGATGTGGAGTTCCGAACCCTCCTCGGCGATGATGAGGTTGTGGACGTTCTGCTGGAGGTTTTCCTTGTCGAGATAGAGGCAGGCCTGGATGGGATAGATGCTCTTGCTTCCCGGCAGGGCCCTGATAACGTACCCGTCGTGGAGTTCGAGGAACGCCGACGCGGTGTACTTGTCCTGGTCCACGGGAACGAGCTTCCAGAAGTACTCTTTGACCCACTCGTGTTTTTTCAACGCCTCTGTCACGGGCATCACCTCGATGCCTTCCTCGTTGCTGTGGCAATGAACGACGGTGGTGTCCTTCTGGAAATACGTTCCGCCCCTCCCTGTATCGGTCACATCAAGCCCCGACATGATGAGACGGTCCTGTTCCTCCTGGGGGATGGCGCAGATCTCTTCCTCGGCGAGGTACTTGTGGGGAACAAGGGACCTGTCGAAGGAATCAAGGTCGACATCGTCGCCAAAGGTCGCTTTTTTGTCGAGGGCCCGGCGGGCCTTTTCTGCGAGCTCTTCTACATTGTACATTTCACACACTCCTCGTAACCCAATTGACCGATACACCGGAATATCTCTCGCGGATTGCCCGCACAGGCGAGAACCCCGTTGAAGAGCACCTGGCCCTTGTCGGCGGGGACATAATCGAGGATATATCCCGTGTGGGTGATAATGAGCCCCATCTTGGTCCTGTCCTTCCATTGCCGGGCAACAGGCTTTGCGTTCCCCGCTTTCGGCGATTCCTTTTCCAGGATCTGGGCTATCGTGGTCCCGATGAGGGCCATGTTCTCGATGTCGACGCCGGACTCAGGCTCGTCGAAGAGCATGAGGTCCGGGTTCTGGGCCTTGAGCTGGAGGAGTTCGGAACGCTTGATCTCCCCTCCGGAGAAGCCGGCATTGACATCCCTGTCGAGGAAATCCTCAAAATTGAGGGACCGCGCCATCTCTTCGACATCGACCTTTTTTTTCGCACAGATGTCGATCATCTGTCTCGTCTTGAGACCGTTTATTGTGGGCGGCCGCTGGTAGGACATGCCGATCCCCAGGGCTGCCCGCTCGTTGAGCGGGGCGTGTGTTATGTCCGTTCCCTTGAAGGTTATCTTCCCCTTCTTGACGATATACTGGGGATAGCCCATGATGGTCATGAGAAGGGACGTTTTGCCGGACCCGTTGGGACCGAAAAGAATATGGGTTTCCCCCGGTCTGATCTCGAGATCGATGTCTTTGAGAAGGATCCTGCCTGCCAGTTCCACCTGGAGATCTTCGATTGTCAACATTGCCGACTCCTTTTTAAAGGCTCTAGAATGTTATTGAATTTAATTATTCACTTTTGTTTGTCAGGGGTCAAGGCTATACTTCATGGTATGGATATATTTAAAGAAATGGACAGACGGGACGTGATGCGTTTCATCTGTGTCCTGGGCGTGTCCTTTCTCATGCCCCACTCGGCCGAGCCGAAGGAGATAGAAAAGCTCCTTGACAATGAGGACCGGGAGGGCTTCTACATCCGCTTTATTAAACCGGTAAGGCCGCCAGACCCCAACAAGTGGTCCCTCGCTGTCGGCGGCCTCTGCGAGAACCCGCAGAACCTTAGCCTTGCGGTCATCAGGAAACTGCCGAAAGTGACGCAGGTTTCGCGCATGAAATGCGTTGAGTCATGGTCTAGCAAGGCGAAATGGGCGGGGTTCCGACCGAAGACCTTTTTCGATCTTGTGAAACCCACCTCCAGGGCCAAACATCTCTATTTCTACTCGGCGGACGACTACTACGAGTATATCTCCCTCGAGGAACTCCTCAAACCCCGGGTGCTTTTCGCCTACGAAATGAATGACGCTCCCCTTCCACCCGAGCATGGAGGGCCGCTTCGCCTCCTCATGCCCTCGAAGTACGGCTACAAGAGTGTGAAAACGATCGTCAGGCTCGAATTTATCGAGAAGGGCGGTACGGGATACTGGTCGAAATACGGCTATTCTAAAGATGCCACCATAGAGCCCGGTACGGACCATGCCCTCGACCTCAAGGACTACAGGAGGATAACGAAGCCGGGGGAGCCGGAGTATTGAGGAGACATGTCATGGGCGATGACGGGGGCAGAGAGAAGTTTGACGGGCAGATGCGGCATTGGGAGGGTTATCTTTCCTCCGTACCCGACATGTTCGGGACGGAACCGAGCGAGTCTGCCCGTGCGGCCCTTGATGTGTTTCGTGAGGACGGCGGACGGGACCTCCTGGAATTGGGGGGAGGGCAAGGAAGGGATACACTTAAAACGATGTGCCGAACTTATCCATTGTTGTGATCGCGAAGGAACGTTTTGGCGATGTCGAGGGCCTCGCGGCGGTCTCTGATCTCGCCGGCTATCTGTTTGTCGCGGATGGCGTCGAGGCATCTGCCCAGGAGGGGACCCTCCGCAAAGCCTTCGGCCAGAAGGTCGTTGCCGGACACCAGCCTCGGTAAAGGTTCCTTTTTTGATTCATGCCATGCCGCCAGGATGGAATCGCAGTTCTGAATGACCTGCCGCGTTGAGGCATTCTCTTCCCCCCCGGAGCTTCCGTACATGTCGCAGAGCGTGAGGGCTATGAGCTGAGGCGTCAGGTCTCCCATTTTGTAGATGAGCCGTCGTATCGCCTTTTCCGTCGCCTCCGAGGAACTGATGAGAAAGATGCGCATGTGGCTTTCGATAAGGGCGGTTATCCTTTTCGCCTCATGGGTGCTGAACCGGAGCCTTTCCATTATGGCGGCGGCCATATCCTTCGATATCCGCTCGTGGTTGAAGAAGTGGACGAGATCCTTGGCGTCGTCATAGGAATAGGTATGGGCCTTCCCCAGATCGTGAAATAGGAGGGCGTATCCCACATCTTTTGCGGCCAACCGATCGGCCAGATAGAGGCCGCCGCGGGAATGGAGGAAGGAAAAACCCAGAAGGGTGTGGCCGTATGTCTCGAGGGAAAAACCTTTTTCCACATCCATGATGCGAAGGGCTTCAAGCTCGGGGAAGACCTGAAAGATGAGACCCGTTTTCGTGAGCGTGTCCATCCCGCGATGGACGCCATCGGAGACCATGATAAGGTCCAGTTCGTACTTGATCCTCTCGGGCGCCGTCTTTTCAATGAGCTGCCGCGAAGATGTCATTGCCTCAATGAGCTCGGGATCAAGCGTGAAGTCTTCGAGGGCGGCGAAGTGCCTGACGGCCTTGAGCATTCTCAGCGGGTCGCTGGCGATGGTATCGCGGCTGGGATAGCGGATGAGCCGTCTTTCGATATCGTGAAGACCGCCCAGAGGATCGATGATCGAGTCCTGTCGTATATCGAAGGCGACAGCGTTCATCGTGAAATCCCTGCGTTCGAGGTCTTTCCCGATGGTCTCCTCGAGGATGGTAATGTCGAGGACCGTCTCGCCCGCGACTATCCGGTGCGTCTGGATGGGTTTCTTGCCGAGAAGGAAGGAGCGTTTGCCGAAAGCCTCCTCGATGCGGGTCAGATCGGCGGCATCCAAAAGGGCGAAGTCGTAGTCCCGCGGTTCCCTGCCGAGGGCGATCTCCCGTATCGCCCCTCCCACGAGAAAAACCTCTCTTTTGAAGGGACACGCAGCCAGTGTGCTTACGATGCTACCGCTGCTGATTAAACGGGCAAGTTCCTGATGTGAGATCGCCAACCACTAAACCTTGTCGGCAAAATCGACGAGCCCCCGGGTGATCCTCTTCAATGAATCGGTGATGTCAAGGTAGAGATAGGACGCCTGGGGCATGCATATTCCTGTTATGAGCCTGTTCTGGTGAACTATGGCCAGTTCTTCTATCATCTTGAACATTTTTTCCATATGCTGTCTGATCGCATCTCTAAGGCCGGGGTTTCTCGTGATGATATAGTCCTTCGTGTCACGGAACTGTTCCTGCATGAGGTTATACAGGTCACGGATCTCTGAAAGCGCTTTCTCGCTGAAAAGGATATTCGATGCGACCTTCGATTCCATCTTGTACATGAGGTTTTCGATGGCGAGAGCTATTGTCTGCAGCGCGGGGAGAAGCCTGACGTATTTCTTGTCTGCCTCGCTTTTCTCTTTTTCCCCGATGATCTTTTCGACGTAGGGAACCCGCGAGATGAGCAGGTCGCCGAAGTTCTTCTCGCATTCCTGTATGAGTCCCACCTGCTGGGCGAAAAATCCTTTCTTAAGGTCATCGAGAATAGGGGTGGCCGTTTCGAACACATCCAGGAATCGCTGCATCAATTCTTTATCTTCCATCGCTCCTCCGTCTTCCGTAGAATCTTTAACGTATTTTATAGCATAGAAGGACCTGTCTGTCAGCCCTGAACAGCAAAAAATACGCCTCCACCGACGAACGGGTCCGGTGCCTCTCGTCAGGATCTCGGACTGGTTTCGCCCGTTTATGTCAGGAGATAGATGATGTCGTGCTCACGGACCCGCTCCTTCACCTTGATGCCCACATCGGTTCCGGAGGCGACCTTTTGGACATTCTCGTGCTCCACCTGCATAGACTCGATGTCTTCCTCGAGGTTCGTGGAATGACCTTTTATCCTTATGCGGTCACCCACCTTCAGCTCCCCGTCGGTGATCCTGATGGCCGCAACCCCGATCTTCGCAAAATACGTGACAACCACACCGATGGCTTTTTCTTCCATAATTCCCTCCTTCGAGTTGAAAAAATAACCAATGACCAAATCTCAATAACCAGGAAAGAAGACAATGGCCGATGACAGATCTCAATAACCAAAGCGGGGAAGCGAAGCGTTCAGTGATTGTCTGGTTATTGTCTTCATCCTCTAGAATACTATCATGTGTATTGGAATAATTGAATAGTGATAAAGTCTTGTCCTCAAGGCGGGTGGAAAAGTGGCGCGATTCCTGCTACAATATACGGCTTTGGACATCACTTATGGATATCTATGACATTATCATCGTAGGGGCGGGTCATGCCGGATGCGAGGCGGCTCTTGCCGCAGCCCGCATGGGCGCGAGAACCCTTCTCCTCACCATCAATCTCGATCACATTGCCTTCATGTCATGCAACCCGGCCGTCGGCGGCCTGGGCAAGGGCCATCTCGTCAGGGAGATCGATGCTTTGGGTGGCGAAATGGGTGTCAATAGCGACGCGACGGGCATTCAGTTCAAGGTCCTGAACATGAAGAAAGGACCCGCCGTCCGCGCGACGAGGATACAGACGGACATGGCGCGCTACGCCAGGAGGATGAAGAGAAGACTCGAAGAAACAGAGAACCTCTCGATACGTCAGGGTGTGGTCCAGAGAGTGCTCATTGAAGGAGGCTCGGCCGCCGGGGTGGAGACGATGCTGGGAGAGCGCCTGTGGGCGCCGGCGGTCATCGTGACCACGGGGACTTTTCTCAAGGGACTCATCCACGTGGGTCTTGAGCATTTTGCGGGGGGCAGGCTCGGAGATATGTCTTCCGTCGGTCTTTCGGACAACCTTCGCGAGCTTGGTTTCCAACTGGGCAGATTAAAGACGGGTACCTGCCCGAGGCTCGACGGCAGGACCATCGATTTCTCGAAGATGATACCCCAGCCGAGCGATGACCCGCCCGTTCCCTTCTCTTTCATGACGGAAGAGGTGAAGAACAGGCTGGTGCCCTGCTACCTTGCCTATACGAATGAGCTTACTCACGATGCTATCCGCAAAGGTTTCGACCGTTCCCCCCTGTTCACGGGAGTCATCAAGGGGACGGGGGTGCGGTATTGTCCATCCATAGAGGACAAGATAGTGCGGTTCAGCGACAGACCCAGACACCGCATTTTCATCGAGCCCGAGGGGCTTGACACGGTGGAGTATTATCCCAACGGTCTTTCGACAAGCCTGCCGCTGGATATCCAGATGGCGATGCTCAGGACCGTCGAGGGCCTGGAGGAGGCGCAGATAACCCGGCCGGGCTACGGGATCGAGTATGACTTCGTCTATCCGACCCAGCTTTACCCGACCCTGGAGACGAAACTCGTGACGAATCTGTACTTCGCGGGCCAGATCAACGGGACCACGGGGTACGAAGAGGCTGCCGCACAGGGGCTCATGGCGGGCATCAATGCCGCGCTCAGGCTGCGGGGGGCGGAAGATCTTGTGCTCGGTCGCCATGAGGCGTATATCGGTGTCCTCATAGATGACCTCGTAACGAAAGGCGTTGACGAACCCTACCGGATGTTCACGTCCCGTGCCGAGCACCGGCTCTTGCTCAGGGAAGACAACGCGGATCTGAGACTGACGGAAAAGGGGTACGAGATCGGTGTTACAGGCGAGGCGCGCCACAGAAAAGTGCTCGAGAAGCGACAAAAGATGGAAGAGGCATTCGCTCTTCTTCGGGGTGTGCGATTGAGGCCCACAAGGCAGACACAAAGGATGCTCGGGGAAAACGGCATCGATGCCATAACGAACCCGGTGACACTTGAGGACCTTCTGAGGAGGTCGGGCGTGGCCTTCGATGACCTCAGGCGCATACACGAAGGATTGCGGGATGTCGATGCCGGCGTCGCGTACCAGGTGGAGGTTGACGTGAAGTATCGCGGCTACACCGACCGCCAGCTCGATCTCGTTGCGAAGACGAAGAAGCTTGACGACAGAAGGATACCCCGGGACCTGGATTACGGCGAGGTGTCCGGGCTTACGCGGGAGGTTGTCGAACGTTTTGTCGGGGTGAAGCCGTCTACGCTCGGTCAGGCGCTGCGCATCCCCGGGGTGACCCCGGCCTCCATCACAGCATTGCTGGTCCATTTCAAGAAGAAGGGAATATTATGAGCACAGACGAGGGAAAGGCACACCATAACGACAGGATCGAAAAATGGCTTCGTGATCTCGACGTCGACACTTTCGGGATCGCAGACATGTCCCGCTATGGTGATGAGATAACCGGTATCGGCGACCTCACGGCAAGGGAGTTACCATTTGCCCTGTCTTTTGGTATTGTATTGTCGGCAGGAGTCCTGGAGACCTTAAAGGACGGTCCGACCCAGTTGTACCTCCACCACTACCGCCAGCTGAACTACAGGCTTGACATGATTGGATATTTTCTCGGCAGATCGATTGAAAGGGAAGGGTTCAGGGCGGTTCCGTTCGCCGCATCCCAGGTGGTGGACTGGCAGCGCCAGAGAGGCCACATAAATCACAAGAAGATCGGGGTCATGGCGGGCCAGGGCTGGATCGGGCGCAACAACCTTCTTGTTCATCCCCTTTTCGGATCGCGGGTCAGGTACAATACGGTCCTCACGGACATGCCCCTCCACTGTGAGAAGGAATTGGACCGGGACTGCGCCGATTGCGAAGCCTGTGTTGCGGCATGCCCTGCGGGCGCCATAAAGACGGAGAGATCCGATTTCGACCACCATGGGTGTTACGAGATGTTAAGCAGGTTCAGAAAAGAGCGCAACATCGGTCATCACATATGCGGTGTCTGCGTGAAGGTTTGCGGGGGAAGACAATGAAGGCCTTCGTGGCGCTCGAGGATGGAACGGTCTTCGAAGGAAGGGCCTTCGGCCTTGAAGGGGAGAAAGAGGGCGAGATCGTCTTCAATACGAGCATGACCGGCTACCAGGAGATCATGACCGATCCCTCTTATAAAGGACAGATCGTCACCATGACCTATCCGCTCATTGGAAATTACGGTGTGAACGACGATGACGTGGAATCCGACGGACCCAAGGTCGAAGGTTTTATCGCACGGGAGTTTTCCAGGATAACCAGCAACTGGAGGGCCACCGGTGACCTCGGGGATTATTTCCGCACGCATAACATCATCGCCGTGGAAGAGATAGACACGCGGGCGCTCACCCGTCACCTCAGGGTGCGCGGGGTCATGAGAGGCGTCATTTCCACAACGGATCACGACCGCGACAGCCTCGTAAGAAAGGCAAAGGGCTCCCGGGGGATAGTGGGCGTCGACCTCGTCCGGGACGTGACCTGCCGGGCCCCCTATGAGTTTCAGGGTGAAGCGGAGAGCAACTCCGGCGAACCCGTACTGAACTGCGTGGTCATGGATTTCGGCGTCAAGAGGAACATCCTGAGGATCCTCAGGCAAAAGGGCTGCCGGGTCACCGTTGTGCCCTCGAGCACCAGGGCAGAGGATATTATTGCCATGAGACCCGACGGAGTCCTCCTGTCCAACGGTCCGGGAGACCCCGAGGCGGTTCCCTATGCAATCGCTGAGATACAAAAGCTTTTCGGCCGGATGCCGATCTTCGGCATCTGTCTCGGTCAGCAACTGCTGGGGCTTGCGCTGGGAGGCAGGACGTACAAGCTGAAATTCGGCCACCGCGGTGCCAACCAGCCTATCAGGGAGACAGCGACGGGCAAGGTCTACATAACCTCCGAGAACCACGGTTTTGCCGTTGATATGGAATCCCTCAAGGGAGAGGCGGTCCGGGTGACCCATGTCAACCTCAACGACGGCACTGCGGAAGGCATCGAACATGAGACCTACCCCATTTTTTCGGTCCAGTACCATCCCGAGGCATCGCCCGGTCCCCATGATGCCTATGGTCTTTTCGAAAAGTTTCGGGTCATGATGGAGAGCTTCAAGAAGGAAAGCGATGCCTAAGAGGACGGACATAAAGAGCGTTCTTATCATCGGGTCGGGGCCCATCGTCATCGGCCAGGCCTGTGAATTCGACTATTCCGGGAGCCAGGCGTGCAAAGCCCTCCGGGAAGAGGGATTGAGGGTCATCCTCGTCAACTCCAACCCGGCCACGATCATGACGGATCCTGATATGGCAGACAGGGTCTATGTTGAGCCCCTGATACCCGAGGTCATCGAAGAGATCATCAGGACGGAAAAGCCCGACGTTATCCTTCCCACCCTTGGCGGACAGACGGGCCTCAATCTGGCAACCATCCTCGCGGAGCGCGGCATCCTCGAGAAGTATGGCGTCGAGCTCATTGGAGCGGACTACGGTGCCATCAAAAAAGCGGAGGACAGGGAGGAGTTCAAGGCGGCAATAGAGAAGATAGGCCTCGAGGTACCGAAAAGCGGTCTCGCCCACACTATGGACGAGGCACGCGCTGTGGCGTCGCAGATCGGTTTTCCCCTTATCATCCGTCCCAGTTACACGCTTGGCGGCACGGGTGCGTCCATCGCCTATAACGTTGAAGAGTTCGAGGTTCTCGCCATGAGGGGCCTTGAAAGCTCGCTGACCACCGAGATACTCATCGAGGAGTCCGTTATTGGCTGGAAGGAGTTCGAACTCGAGGTGATGCGCGACAAGAGCGACAACGTGGTCATCATATGCTCCATTGAAAACCTTGACCCCATGGGCATCCATACGGGGGACAGCATCACCGTGGCTCCCGCACAGACCCTGACTGACAAGGAATACCAGTTAATGCGGGATGCATCCATCAAGATCATCCGGGAGATCGGTGTAGAGACGGGCGGCTCCAACATCCAGTTCGCATTGAACCCTGATGACGGCAGGATGGTTGTCATCGAGATGAATCCCAGGGTATCGAGAAGCTCCGCCCTGGCCTCGAAGGCTACGGGTTTTCCCATTGCCAAGATAGCGGCGAAACTCGCCATCGGGTACACCCTCGACGAGATACCCAACGACATCACCAAACAGACCCCGGCGTCCTTCGAGCCCACCATAGACTACTGCGTCGTCAAGATACCCCGGTTCACCTTTGAAAAGTTCAAGGGCGCAGACGAGACCCTCACGGTATCGATGAAGTCAGTCGGCGAGGCCATGTCCATCGGCAGGACCTTCAAGGAAGCGTTCCAAAAGGGGCTGAGGTCCCTGGAAGTGGGCAGGTCGGGTCTTGTTGACGAGCGGTCAGCCGGCAAGGATGACCTGGAATACGTCAGACAGAAGCTCTTCACGCCTAACTGCGAGAGGGTCTTTTACATAAGGCACGCCCTTCGCCTCGGCATTGGCATCGAAGAGATCCATGCCATCTCGAGGATCGATCGCTGGTTCCTGAAGAACATCGAGGAGTTGGTTCTCTTCGAAAAGGAACTGGAAGCCTGTCGCGGTGACGGCCCTGCCGCCATAGCGGCGGAGCTTTTGAAGCGGGCAAAGAGGCTGGGTTTCTCGGACAGGCAGATCGGGGAGATCGTCGGTGTCGAGGAACATGAGATAAGATCGCTCAGGGAGAAGAACGGGCTGAAGAGCGTTTTTAAGCTCGTCGATACCTGTGCCGCCGAATTCGAGGCGTATACGCCCTACTTCTACTCCACCTACGAAGAGGAGGACGAGTCGCGCATCTCAGACAGGAAGAAGATCATGATCCTGGGAGGCGGGCCCAACCGGATCGGGCAGGGGATAGAATTCGACTACTGCTGCGTCCATGCCGCCTTTGCCCTCGGGGAGATGGGCTATGAGACGATCATGGTCAACTCGAACCCCGAAACGGTAAGTACCGACTACGATACCTCGGACAAGCTCTACTTTGAACCTCTTACCTTCGAGAACGTCCTCGACATAGCGGACAAGGAGCGGCCCGACGGGGTTATCGTGCAGTTCGGGGGTCAGACGCCGCTCAACCTGGCGGCGGCCCTCAAGAAGGCGGGCGTCAGGATCATCGGGACCACGCCCGAAAGCATTGATATGGCCGAGGACAGGGACAGGTTTAAAGGACTCCTCAAGGACCTGGGGCTGACGCAGCCCGACAATGGTATCGCGACATCTTTTGAGGAGGCCCGGGAGATAGCGTCGTCGATCGGTTTTCCCGTTGTGGTGAGACCTTCCTACGTGCTCGGGGGGAGGGCCATGGAGATCGTCTATAATGATGAGGACCTGGCATCCTTCATGGTCAAGGCGGCCGAGGCCTCTCCTGAAAAGCCGATCCTCATAGACAAATTCCTCGAGGATGCCATCGAGATCGATGTCGACGCCGTTGCCGACGGAACGCAGTGTGTGGTGGCCGGTATCATGGAACACATCGAGGAGGCGGGCATCCATTCCGGGGACAGCGCGTCGGCGCTGCCGCCTTACTCTCTCAATGACGATGTCATAGAACGGATACGCACCTGCACCTATCGGCTGGCCCGGGGCCTCGACGTGGTGGGTCTCATGAACATTCAGTATGCCGTCAAGGACGACATAATATACGTTCTTGAGGTCAACCCGCGGGCGAGCCGAACGGTGCCCTTTGTCAGCAAGGCGACGGGGGTGCAGTGGGCCAAGGTGGCGGCCAGGCTCATGGCAGGCAAGACGTTGAAGGAATTGGGGATCGAGAAGGAGGTCGTCCCGAAGCATGTCGCAGTGAAGGAGTCTGTCTTTCCCTTCAATAAGTTTGCCGGTGTCGATACCATCCTCGGGCCGGAGATGAAATCCACGGGAGAGGTCATGGGCATCGATTCCACTTTCGGGTCGGCATTCTGGAAATCTCAGCTCTCAGCCGGTCAGGACCTTCCTTACCGGGGGAGTGTCTTCGTGAGTGTCAAGAACAGGGATAAACGAAACGTCGTCTTTGTCGCCAAGAAGCTTTCCGACCTTGGCTTCAGCATATACGCCACGAAGGGGACGGGTAAGGTGCTCGTGAACAACGGTATCGATGTCAGGTTCGTCAACAAGGTTTCCGAGGGCAGGCCCCACATTGTCGACATGATAAAGAACGGGGACATACAACTCATCATAAACACCCCCAGCGGAAGAAACCCCAAGGTGGACGAGATAGCTATCCGCTCCGGCGCCGTCCAGTACAAGATCCCCTACACGACGACACTATCCGGTGCCCAGGCCGTGGTCAACGCCATAGAGGTAATGAAGAAGGGGACGCTGCGGGTGAGGGCGCTGCAGGATTACTACTGAGAAGACTGTTCCAGGTTTCAAGTCTCAGGTTTCGGGGAAAGACGCTCCTTGCTTGGAATATGAAACCTGAGACTTGAAACTGCGTTTACTTGAGGTCGTTTATCTTTCTCTTGATGATCTTTCCCTTGTCTTTCGGGAAATCGGCCTTTATGTAGACGGTCTTTGTGAAGACCGCTTCCACGGTGCCTTCCATGGTCTTTTTCGCGAAAGAGAATGTTACCTTGTCGCCCTTTGTCATACCGCGCCTCCTGTCGATGACGTGCTTGCAGTTTCCGATTTCGTCTCTGTTTTTGTTTCGGTCACAGGTTCTGGGGCGCTTTCTGTCTTTTCGACGTGCCTGCTGCCATTCTTCCCGCTGCCGCCTGAGTCGATCGGTTTCTTGTAATCCGTGACGTACCACCCGGTGCCTTTCAGGTGGAATGCGCAATTGGAGATGAGCTTGGTGAGTCTTCCCTTGCATACCTTGCACTGCGTGAGCGGCTCGTCACTCATCTTCTGAAATATCTCGAAGCTCTTCCCGCATTCTGTACATTGGTATTCGTATATAGGCATGATAATGCTCCTCCAGCTCAAAAAATGTGTCTAAGTGTCAGTAATATAATGCTTTAGGCTTGCCCCGTCAAGTTATTATTGCGAATGCGGCGCTCATTTCCACTGCGCCATCGGCCAGTTCTTTCCTCATCGGACAGGACCCCTTGACAGGCCGGAGAATCATCACTTACAATCAAATAATGTACATAAAGATCCTCGGCTGCTCCGGCAACCTTATCGGCAGGCACAGGACGACGTCCTTTCTGCTCAACGACTCACTCCTTATCGACGCGGGGACGACGACGGAAGCGATAAACCACGGGGGTCTTAAGAAGATCAGGCATATCCTGATATCCCACACGCATATGGATCACGTAAAGGGCCTCTTCCCCCTGGTGGACGAACTGGTCATGATGGGCGACTATAAGATAGAACTGGTCAGTGCCGCTCAAGTGCTCGATATTATCTCCGGGAATCTTCTCAACAACCTTGTCTGGCCGGACTTCACAGTGATCCCATCTGTCTCGAATGCGGTCATCCGACTCAATGAAATATCCCTTGAAAGGCCGACCATTCTTGACGGGATCAGCGTTATGCCTGTCCTTATGACCCACACGGTTTACACGGTGGGCTTCGTGATCAAGGAGGATAACGGACGGGGTTTCATGTTCACCGCAGACACGGGACCCACGAAAAGATTTTGGGAGGTGGCAGAGGGCGAGAAGGATATCCGCGTCATCATAGCCGATGTGTCGTTCCCGGACCGCCTCGCGGAAATTGCCACATTGTCCGGTCACATGACCCCGTCGATGCTCATGGAGAGCATTGACACTCATAGGCTTGGCGAGAGGTTGTTCTATGTTTCCCACATGAAGCCCATTTTTGCGCGTGAGATAGCCGCAGAGTTCAAGCGTTCGGGGAGGGAGAATATCCGTTTTCTCAGACAATCGGACATATTGACCCTGTAATTTCTCCACCCGCACGTTGCTATTGCCAATTTCCACTTGTCAAGATGATATTTATGGGTTAATAAGTCTTAACAATGCATTATCGAGATGGCGTATCGGGGGTTAAGCCAATGGAGCGATTGAGCACATTTTGCCTTTTGACCATGTGTTTCTTGCTTTGGATGGTTTCTTCCGTTCAGGGCCAGACGCTGTTCGATCAGGGAGTAAGGGAGTTCGGGCAGGAGAACTACGAGGAGGCCCTGCCATTCCTTCTCGAGGCACGGTCGGCGGACAAGGGATCGGCCCGGATAGCATATTACATCGGCCTTACATATAAGGTTATGGAAAAATACAAGGAGGCCATTCCGTACTTCAAGGATGCAGCCACCTTGACGCCGAGAGTCGACGAGGGGGTCGTGGAACTTGTCGATGTGCTCTACCATACCAACGACATCGTGGAGGCGGAGAAATGGATCGCCTTTGCGGAGAAAGAGGGGATAAACACGGCCCGACTGTATTTTCTCAGTGGCATGGTCCTGTCGAAGAGGGGAAGGTTCGACGAAGCCATCCTGGCCTTTGAGAGCGCAAAGAAGCTCGATCCCAGGGTGACGCAGCAGGCCGAACTCCAGATCGCGGGCATATACACGCAGCAGGGGAAATACAAGGACGCCCAGGCACGCTTGAGGACGACGATCACTCTCGACCCCGCCAGCGACCTGGCCCTTTACGCCAGGGATTATGAAAAGATAGTCGCCGACAAGGCCGAACGGGAAAGACCCTGGCGCTTCAGCCTCGGCATGGGTTACAAGTATGACACCAACGTGGTCACCAAGGGGGACGGCCCCATGGTGGAATCCATCTCGGGGCAGGAGGACAGCGCGATTAATTTCGGCGCCCGCATCGGTTATACGGCGCCATTTTCTTTTCGAACACCCTTCAGCCTTTCCGCGTATTATTCGATATACAGCGACAGGTATTTGGGAAAGACCTATACGCGCTCCGACGGTACCGAGGGGAATCTGACGGAATACAACAATATGACGAACACGGTAAGCGTGGTCCCGGGCTATGCTTTCGGCCGTTTCGGCGTGAGCCTGCCGCTTACCTATTCATATGTCAGCCTCCAGGGTGTGAAGGGGAACAGTTTCTTCAACGAGCTTAACTGGTGGAACCAGACACGCTATCTGGAGACGAAAGCGGTGACCCCGACCCTTCGCTTCCTCACGACGGCCAGCAGTTTCGGCGAGATCTTCTTCAGCTACATGCGCAAGAAGTATTTCGATACCGAACTGCATCCCGAAGTCCCCCAGGAAGAGGAGAGGAGCGGCGAAAGGATGACGGGAGGCCTGGGTTGGACCTACACCTTCAAGGAGAACAAGGCGTTCTTTACGCTGCGGTATAGCTACGCGCAGGACAACGCAATAGGGCGCAACTGGGTGAACACCGAGAACCGTTTCGGGGCCGACCTGCTCTATCCCATCGTGGGGACAGTGAGGGGCCAGGTGTCCGCTGAAGCAAACTTTGTGAAATACACCTACGAGAATACCTACTTCGAACAGAACAGAAGAGATGATATATACAATGTGTCCGTTGCATTGCTCTATGGCATAATAAAGAATACGGACATTGTCCTCCAGTATAATTACTACAGGAACCAATCCAATATCGCACTCTACGATTACACGAGAGATGTCTACGGTCTGGGTGTGGAATACAGGTTCTAGGCATTGGTGAAAAACAGACATTAAATAGTGATCTGCGGTCACAGGAAGAACGAGGTGACATCATGAAGAAAACATCTTTGGCGGGCTTTCTTGTCGCTTTTGTCGTGTTATTCATTGCCGTTATTGGGGCCTATGCAGCGCCCGTCGGCAAGATAACCCGGATAGAAGGCAGGGTTGACGTCCTTAAGGAGGGTCAGAGGGTCGTGAGGAATGTGTCCCTCGGGGACAGCGTGGATGTCGGCGACATCTACCGTGCCAAGACCAACAGCAGGGCCGAAATCACTTTTTTCAACAAGAATATCATTAGAATAGCTCCGGCGACGCGGATGCAGGTCAGCCAGTATTCTGATGACGGCACTAAGAGCAACCAGATAATGAAGCTCGAGCGCGGCAAGGTTCAGGCGGTATCGAGCGAGGAGTTCGTCAAAAAGGTTTCTTCGTTTGCGGAGGGCAACAGGTTCGAGGTCCAGACCCCGAATGCAGTCGCCGGCATCCGCGGTTCCGGGATGACCGTGGGATTTGCGCAGATGGTGACGGGTCTCTTCTTCTCGACCGGCAAGGGTTATTTCTATAATCCCCGCGCACCAGGAAGGGTTGTCAATGTCGCCGCAGGGTTCGTCTCCTTCGTCGTGGGAACGGGAGGTGCTCCCTCTCGTCCTGTTCGGGGCAATGTCTCCTATGTAGGCGGAACGGGTGAGGCACCCCCCGGTACGGGCGGCTCAGGCGGGGGAGGGAACACATCGGGAAGCGGTCTCAACATAGAGGCGGCCAATGTGACATCCGTGGTCAATACGGGCTATACTTTCACGCCGCCCCCTGTTATCCCCAATGTTTTTGTGGGAAGCGTGGAATCCTTGAGCGGCACATATCACGATCCCCTGGAGACGGTCAACATATCGCTCAACAAGGTCAAGTTTTACGGTCCCACCGCGACGGGCATACCCCAATCCTGGGAGGCCGATTCCGTGACGGGTACCTACACGTCGGTGGGAGAGGGAAATACTTTTCAGGGAATGGCCCTGTCAGGCGGCGGTGTGACCGCCAACTTCATCCTCACGAGCGATATCGAAACCAGTTCGGACGCGGGAAACTGGACGGCAAATATTGCGAGCGGCAAAGCTCCCGAAGGCGTGGGTACATGTAAGACGGCGTTTACTTTCAGCGGCACCGCGGCGGGGACATGGAGCGGACAGCTTGTGAACGATACCCACGTGGGGACGATAAGCGGAACCGCCTCAGGTGAAGCTCCCAGTGTCCTTACCCAGGATCCGGTTGCGGCACCGAACACCGTGGTGGGGTCCATAGCGTCCCTCTCCGGTTTTGCCGGGACCACTACCTGGATGGAGGTCCAGCTCAACAATGTGAAATTCTATGGCAGCAGTGCAACCGCAAAGCCACAGATCTGGCAGGCCGGATCTGTGAGCGGAACCAGCTCACCCGGGGGTCTTCCGGCATTTGTCAATGTGGACATTCCTCTTCAGAGTGGCGCCAATAGTGCGGTTTTTACCGTTTACAGCGCTGACGGGTCAAACTGGAAGGCATCTGTGAACAGTGGCAGCGCCCCGGGCGGTGTTGGCGGCTACACCGGTGCCGTGACGTTTTCGGGAAGTGCCAATGGAACTAACACGAGCACCACTCTGAATGGAGCTGCGTCCGGGAAAGTGCACTAGACCGGAGTATCTTTCGGGAGACCAGGGTATGGAGGACGGCGTCGGCCCCTTAAGTTGACGGCGTCGGTCATTTTTCCTTGAAGACGGTGGCTTCCTTTTCTTCGCATTCAACGACCTGACATACCGAGCCCTCGTCCAGAGAGGCCACTTCGTAGATGCGGACCGGTTCGGCCTTGCCCTTAACGGCGACGATGTCGAGTCCCCGTATCAACAGGTGGCCGAACTTGCCGGCGCTGACGAGGTTTCGTACCTTGTCGAGCGTCGCTTCCGTGATGATGATCTCGGCGCCGTACTTGCGCGTCAGTCCCTCGACGCGAGAGCCCAGGTTCACGTTGTCGCCGATGACGGTATAGTCCATCTTCTTTCCCTCAGCTCCGATGTTGCCCACGATCACCTCACCTGTATTGAGACCGAAACCGGCTTCAAGGGGGATTCTCCCTTCCTTCAGCCAATTCTGCTTCAATTCGGCCAGACGCTGCTTCATGTGGAGGGTGCACTTGATTGCCAGTTCCGCGTGGTTGGGCTGGTTGAGAGGGGCGCCCCAGAAGGCGACGATCATGTCGCCCACGAACTTGTCCAGGGTGCCATCCCAACGGATGATGATGTTCGTCATCTCCGTCAGGTATTCGTTGAGAATGGCCACGACCTGCTCCGGCGAGTGGTGTTCGGAAAAGGTGGTGAAGCCCCTTACGTCTGAAAAAAGGACGGTGATCTCACGGCGTTCTCCGCCCAGCCGGGCAAGTTCAGGGTTCTTTATGAGCTCATTGACGATCTTTTCCGTAACGTAGCTTGAGAACATGCTTCTGATCTGTTTTGCGTATCGTTCCTCTGTCGCGTAGCGGAAAGCGGTGGTGAAGAAGTAGATGAGGATTATCGTGTTGCCGGCATAGCTGATATCGATCCACAGTCTCCACTTGAAGAAAAGCGCATAACCGGCCGCGAAGAGGATGCCGATGAAGACGGCGGCAAGAAAGGCGCCCGCTGTTGCCCTCATCCGTACGATAAGCAGGGTGAAGACAAATCCCGTGAGGATGATGACGAGGATGTTGCTGACCCGGCCGACAAAACGGATGTTTTGGTTCTCCAGGATTGCGCCGATCATGTTTGCATGTTTCTCCACCCCGAACATGATTGCCGATGCCGGGGTCACGATCTTGTCGTGGATCCCCACGGCCGTGGGGCCTACGAGGACGATCCTGCCGCGGATCGACGAGGGATTTGCCCTTCCGTCCAGCACATCGAGGGCCGAGACGATGGGAAAGGTTTTGTGGGGGCCGTAGTATGGGATGAGCATCTTTCCGAAAGGATCGGTGGAGATGACCGTGTTGCCGAGTGTGACGGAATTGGTTGCTTCCACGCTCATGTCCGCCAGGGAAAGACCCTTGTAGAGCCGCACAACCTGGAGGTCTATGGACGGGTAAAGCTGGTCCATGTAGGAGACCACCAGTGCCTCCCAGCGGAGCTTCCCGTCCTGGTCCGGGAGCATATTGATGTGGCCCATCGCCGCTGAATGCTCTGAGAATTTGGGCACGGGCAGCAGGACGCCTTTCGCGGTTATGGGCCTGTGTATCCTGTAGAGGTTCTCCTTCCTGATGACCATGAAAGCACTGTCGAGAAAGGCGTCGTCGACCTTTTGCTTCGAATGTCCCTCGAAATCGAAGACAAAGGGCAGCACCACGTTCTTTGCCCGCTTCATGGCCGCAGCCAGCTTGTCGTCATGGGGTGAGGATTCGCTGAAAATGAAGTCCAGCATGATCACCCGCGCGCCCATGAGGCTCAGGCGTTCAACGAGGTCGGCCACCTTGTCCCGGTTCCAGGGCCACCTCCCGATGGCATCCAGGCTCTGGTCGTCGATACCGACAACAACTATCTGCGCCGGGGCGGCGGCCTTTCCCCGCAGCTGGTACCTCAGGTCGTAAAGGAGCATTTCGAGACGTTCAAAAGGGAGGAATCGGACGACGGCGAGGATGACGAATACGATGGTTATGCCGATGCCAATGAGGTAAGTGATATGCTTTCTATTCGCTCTCATGGATGGTCGTGGAAAGAAGCATATCACGGGGCAGGCAAAAAAGGAAGGCACCGCCTGCCGGACGCCCGCGAAAAACTCTTTGCTCTAAACCGTTATATGGTATAATGTAACCCTTCATACGCGCCCGTAGCTCAGTTGGATAGAGCGTTGGCCTCCGGAGCCAAAGGCCCCGCGTTCGAATCGCGGCGGGCGCGCCAAT
>JAQVWF010000018.1 GCA_028698615.1 Syntrophorhabdaceae bacterium | reverse complement strand
AAGCTCCGGCAGGCATCCGTTCTTCGTCCTTTATACTTGAAACGTGAAACCGTCCTTTATTCCTTAAGTTATCCCCCAAAATAGCGACAATTAACAGTATAAGAGCGGTAGAGATTTACCTCCGCGAAGGAACAAATACCTGTGAAGCAGAGGAAGGTCTGGATAAATGGATGACATCAGAAGGGAGATGGCGACTCTGGCGACTCTGGTCGATGGACTGATCCCCGGGACGGAGGAGGAATTCCTCTTCATCGGTTCTCGTCTCAACGAAGTGCACATCGAGGTCGAAAAGATATCACAGCAGGCGTCGTCCCTGGTAGGTATGCTCGACAGTTCCGTCATGAAGGGAACCATAAACCGCTTTCGAGACATCCTCGAGAAGATGGACAGACACATCGGCAGGTCCGACACCAGGTTCGGATCGGGGATGGTTGCCCTCAGGGATGTCCTCAATGCCGTCTCCCACGTTGGAGATCCCCTGGCCAATTTCCGGAAGATCGTAAAGACCTTGAAGATACTCGCCATATCGACAAAGATAGAGAGTGCCCAGCTGAAGAGGATGGAAAGTGATTTCATCAACCTGGCGGCCGATGTGGAGGAACTCTCCGCGCTCATCCACGATAAATCCGCCGGCATCGAAAGAAATCGGGTCTCCCTCATGTCTCTCACAGGGGCCACTCTGTCCGAGATCGTCAGCATAAACGAAAAGAGCAGGGGTTATGTCAGTGAAGTCCTGGGGAATATAAGGTCGAACATTGCCCTTCTCGAGGACAAGCACGACCTTTCCTTCAGCGCCGCGGATTCCATGTTGAACCGCTTCAATGCAGCCTCGAAACAGGTTGGCGAAGTTGTCATGTCTATGCAATTCCATGACATAACCCGTCAGCAGGTGGAGCATATCAGAGATGTTCTTGGAGCGATGGAGAAAAAGCTGGAGAGCACGGGGCGTGAGGTCGAGGGCGATACCCGCTGGCCTTCGCCGGGGGTACTGGCCGAAGCCGCCATTGCCTGCGAACTGCAGAAGGCCCAGCTTAACGACGCCCAGAACAAGTTCGTCCATGCAGTGAACACCATTATCGAAAACCTCCGGGGCGTTGTGCGAAATGTTTTCAGAATAATCGATGATATCCAGAAGATCACCGGAGGGACGGACCTTATAGCGAGCTCTTTTCTCTCTGATATAGATTCGGGAACGACCGCCGTCATCGGCAGGCTGGAAGACACAAACCGCGCGGAAGGAGAATTCCTGGACGCCATGGGAGAGCTTTCTTCCGCCGTATCGACCATATCGGGCCTTGTGGACGACATCGAGGAGATCGGTGAGGAGATCGAGCTCATCGCGGTCAATGCCCGCGTCAAATCCGCCCATACCGGCACCGAAGGCGCGCCGCTGGGGGTGATAGCAGAGGCCATATGGCACCTTTCCATGGATGCGACCTCACAAAAGACCACCATCTCCGACCTTCTGAAAAAAGTTGTTGTCGCCACGGAGGGTCTGCAGATGGTGGCGAAGAAGGAAACGACCGAAGAGGACTCCGACAGCCGCAGTATCATCGGCGAGCTCTCGGATCTTCTCGGTGAGCTCAAGGGCATGAACGACGGGGTCGTGGCTCTCGTGAAGGAGATCGAAGGGGGCAGCCGCGGCCTTTCGGACCTCATCGAAGAGACCATTGACAGGATAACGGTCCACGAGAACCTTGGCCGCGAAGTCGCCGGTCTTGCCATTCGCTTCGATGAGGTCATTGATATGGCAAAAGGGAACGTTTCCCGGGAAGAGCTCGAGAGGGCGCGAGGCCGGTCCCTGGAGTATATCGAAAGCAATTACACGATGCAGAGAGAAAGGATCATCCATCAGAGCGTGGCGTCAAATGTCATTCCTTTTGCCGGCAAGGACAGGGAATGTGCGGCCGTGCCCACCGTAGACAACGATGATGTTGCCTGCGGTGATGATCTTGGCGACAACGTGGAGCTCTTTTAATGATTAACACCGTGAGTGTGAAGAAACCGCATCTTTTGACGCAAGGAGGAGAATACGGTGACGAAATGTATCATGACTGTCGATGATTCTGTAAGTGTCCGCCAGATGGTGAGTTTCACCCTCAAGAATGCGGGGTATGAGACGGTCGAGGCTAGCGATGGACAGGACGCGTTGTCCAAGCTCAACGGTTCGGCGATCCATATGATCGTCACCGATCTCAATATGCCCAACCTCGATGGGATCGGCTTGATAAAGGAGGTCCGAGGCAAGGCCGCATACAAATTCATACCCATCATCATGCTCACGACGGAGTCCCAGGACACCAGAAAACAGGAGGGGAAGAGCGCCGGGGCCACGGGTTGGATAGTCAAGCCCTTCAAGCCGGAGCAGCTCCTGGCGGTAGTGAAAAAGGTCCTGGGATAGGACCCGTGATGGCCCGCCCCGGTAACTCAACAGGCCGTACCGCCGATCCTGGCTCCGTCAGACTGTCGAACAAGCTTTTTGATGAACTGAGCGTTTTCATTCACAGGGAGGTGGGGATCAAGATCACTCCCGTCAAGAAGGTCATGCTCGAAGGAAGACTCCAGAAAAGATTGCGCAGGCTGGGCATGACGTCCTTCGAGGAATACTGTGCGTATCTGTTCAGCGACGAGGGACGCAGCGGCGAGCTGGTGAACATGATCGACGAGGTGACAACGAACAAGACGGATTTCTTTCGTGAACCGGCCCATTTCAATTTCCTCATCTCCCGGGTGCTGCCCGCTCTTATGAGGACGGGCACGTTCTCCCATGCAAATAAGCTCACCATATGGAGCGCCGGTTGTTCGAGCGGTGAAGAACCCTACACCATCGCCATGGTCCTCAAGAACTTCACGGACGCCGCAGGTGGGCGGGCGATTCCCTTTCAGATCATAGCGACGGATATCTCCCAGCGCGTTCTGGAAAAGGGTCAGCGGGCGATATATGAAGAAGAGAGGGTTGCCCCGGTACCTCTCGAAATTAAAAAGAAGTTCCTGTTGAGAAGCAAGAACCCGGGAACGGGCCTTGTCAGGCTCGCCCCCGAAGTAAGGTCCTGCGTCTCTTTCCGGAGACTCAATTTCATGGACGGTGACTTCGGCTTCCGGGAAATGATAGACGTGATCTTTTGCAGGAACGTGATCATCTACTTTGACAAGATCATTCAGGAAAAGCTTCTGAATAAGTTCTGCCGGTCCATGAAACCGGGCGGATATATCTTTATGGGTCATTCGGAGACGCTCTTCGGCATGGACCTTCCCCTCGAACAGGTTGCACCGACAGTATACAGGAAAACAACGATGACCAGCACCCTCAGAAAGCCCCGATGAGGGAGGGCGGCGGTGGAGGTTCCATGGCAGGTAAGATCAAGGTTTTGATCGTTGATGATTCAGCAGTGGTGCGGCAGGTTCTGGAAGAGATATTTGCAACCGACCAGACGCTGGAAGTGGTCGGCTCAGCCAGAGACCCCTTTGTCGCCGCGGACATCATGAGGCGCGTCGTTCCTGACGTCATAACCCTCGACGTGGAAATGCCCCGGATGGATGGCATTACCTTCCTTCATAAGGTTATGACACAGAGG
Organism: Syntrophorhabdaceae bacterium; assembly: GCA_028698615.1. Lineage (NCBI taxonomy): Bacteria > Pseudomonadati > Thermodesulfobacteriota > Syntrophorhabdia > Syntrophorhabdales > Syntrophorhabdaceae > Syntrophorhabdaceae bacterium. The sequence continues at coordinate 45,123 of JAQVWF010000018.1, read as the reverse complement.
CCGATCCCCGTCGTCATGTGCTCGAGCCTTACAGAAAAGAATTCCGAGACGGCGATGAAGGCCCTCGAGTACGGGGCGGTGGACATCATTGAGAAACCGCGCATGGGCGTAAAACAGTACCTTGAGGAATCGAGAGTCATCATCTGTGATACAGTGAAGGCGGCGGCAGAGGCCCGGCTGGGGCGCGCGAAGAAGAGCCTTATAAAGGTGGAACCGAAGCTGACGGCCGACGCCGTCATCGAGAAAGCACCCACGCGCGCCATGATCCAGACCACGGAGCGCGTTGTGGTCGTTGGCGCATCGACAGGTGGAACGGAGGCCCTCAAGTCCTTCCTTCAGGCCCTGCCGCTTGACGCTCCTGGCATGGTCATCGTTCAGCACATGCCTGAGCATTTCACCGCGGCTTTCTCAAAGAGGCTTGACGGGATCTGCCGCGTTTCGGTGAAAGAGGCACAGAACGACGATACCGTGGTCCGGGGACGTGTCCTCATTGCACCGGGAAACAAGCACACCCTTCTCAAAAGAAGCGGCGCGCGGTACTACGTTGAGGTAAAGGAGGGGCCGCTCGTGTCCCGCCACAGGCCTTCCGTTGATGTCCTCTTCCGGTCCGCCGCGCGGTATGCGGGAAAGAATGCCGTTGCCGTCATCATGACAGGAATGGGCGACGATGGGGCGAAAGGGATGCTGGAGATGAAAGAAGCGGGTGCGTACACTATAGCGCAGGACGAAGCAACATGCGTCGTCTTCGGCATGCCGAAGGAGGCCATCAAACTTGGTGCCGTAAAGACCGTCTCGCCCCTCGAACATATAGCCGGTGTCGTGATGAGAGAGAGTATAACCTAAAAATAATAACCAATGACCAAAGGAGAACCGGCACCGGTATCATTATTTTTTTGGTTATTGGTTATTCTCCTTGCTTCCTGAATGCCGGACAGCAGCGCCCATAAACCGTTACCTGTTACCCATCACCTTTTTCAACACTTCACTGAGGTCTTCTATCCTGTATGGTTTTACGAGAACACCCTTGAAGCCGTGGTCCTTGTGGTTGATTATCTGGGGATCGTTGGGGTAGCCGCTCGAGAGGATGGCACAGACGGCGGGGTTGATGTGCCGGAGCTCCTGGAGTATCTGCACGCCGTTGGGCCCGATGGGAGAGATAAGGTCGAGTATGACGATATCGAAAGGAGAACCAGATTCCATCGACCTGCGATAAAGGTCGATGGCTCTCGTGCCATCAGCCACGCCGGTGACATCATGGCCGAGGTGGGTCAGCAGCATCGAAGTCGTTTGCAGTATGGACTCCTCATCGTCTGCGATGAGTATCTTAAAACGGTCTTTCTTCTCAGATCCGGTTTCGACGGGCGCGGGCTCCTTCAATGATTCCGCTGTGTGGGCCGGAAGATATATCCTGAAAGTCGTTCCTTCGTCGATGACCGATTCCACCTCGATCTGGCCGCCATGTTTCTTGATGATGGAGTAACACACCGCAAGACCGAGCCCCATGCCCTTCTGGGCACTAAAGTCCTTCGTGGTGAAATAGGGATCGAAGACCTGCGAAAGATGTTCCTTCGATATTCCTTTCCCTGTGTCGGAGATGCAGACCTCAACATAATCGCCTGCGGGCAGGAACGCTCCCTGCTCGGACTGACGGGACCTGTTCCGGACAGATATCGAGATCGAACCGTGTTCGGGCATGGCTGACCGCGCATTACGGACGAGCTGATGGATAACCTGCCGGATCTGTGTCTCGTCCGCCTTTACGGGCCAGACGTCTTCCTGGAACACATACTTGCACTTGATCCGCGACCGTGAAAGAGATATCCTGGAGACTTCCCGGATGATCGGCGGGAGATGGAGGGTTTTTTTGAGCGGGCTTCCCCCTTTCGAGAATGTAAGAAGCTGAGCGGTCAACTCCTTTGCCCTGTCGACGGTTTTTTCCGCCTCCGTGAGCTTGTCCCTGGCCTTCCATTCAGTTGGCTGCAGGTATAGCTTTGCAAGCGAGATATATCCCAGTATGGACATGAGGAGATTATTGAAATCATGCGCGATGCCTCCGGCAAGGATGCCGATCGACTCAAGCTTTCTAAAATTAAGGAGTTCATCCTCCATCTGTTTGCGCGTCGTTATGTCCCTGAGATATGCGAGGGTGACCGTCTCGCCGTTATACCGGGTTTTTGTGGCAGAAACCTCGATGTGGAGGAGAACGCCATCCTTTCGTATGCCCTTGAACTCGTAACGCTCGGGCACATCCTCGCCGGCCTGTCTCTTTGCGTTCATCGCCGTGACGAGTTCAATCTCGTCAGGGTGAACGGTCGCTGCCTGGCTGTGCCCTATGATCTCATCGGGAGAGCCATAACCGAACATGTCAACGAATCTCTGGTTGACATAGATGAAGACATCGCCGTGGAGCATGGCGACACCGTCGTTTGAATGCTCGATGGCCGTCCTGTATCTTTCCTCCGACTCCCGTACGGCCTTCTCCACGTTCTTGCGATGGGTGATGTCCGTAAAGAGGGATATGGAACCGGCGAAACGGTTCTTACTGTCGAGAATGGGGCTTGCGGAGACGATGGCCCATAGGGTCCGACCGTTTTTCCTCCTGAAGCGCCGTTCGTACTGGTCCGAAATCCCTCTCTGCCTGCGATGTCTCTTGTGAAGGTGGTCCTCCAGATCCTCTTTGAATATGAATTCATCAAGGGACCTGCCGATCATCTCTTCCTCGGAGTAGCCGAACATTATCTGTGCCTGCCTGTTGATGAGAGTGATCCTGAAGTCCTCGTCGGCGACGCATATACCCTCGTTTGCCGTGTCGACTATCTGCCTGTACTTCTTTTCGCTTTCGATAAGGGCTTCTTCATATCGGCGTTCATCGGTAATGTCCTTCATGAAGATGGCCACTCTGGGGGTCTTGTCCTGATTGTCGGGGATAGGGTACATATCTACCTCAACCAGAAAGGCATCGGTCTTTCCCTCGAATCGCGCGGCCTTTCCTTCCGCGATTACCCGGCGAACCGTCTCCCGTGTCTTTTCAGCAAAGTCTGAGGACATGATGTCATAAACGCTTGTACCGATCAGGGTATCCCTGTCAGATTCATACCTCCGGGCAAATTTGTTGTTGAGAGCGATGATATTGCCGGCCTCGCCTGTAAGGACCACCAGCTCGTCGGTTGCATTTATAAGCACACGTGCTGTTTCGCCAAGAAGTTCCGCGGCTATGGGGGTGCGGGGCGTATCTTCGTTCTTGAGAACCTTAGAGACACTCATCTTTTACATCCGGATAGTATGTGGAGAAACAGTCGGGACAGATGGCGTGGCTGAACTCGGCGTCGGAATGATCGCTGATGTATCTCTCCAATTCGTTCCAATACCCCCTGTCATCACGTATCTTCTTACAGTGGGAGCATATGGGAAGAAGTCCCCTTAGCCTCTCGATCCTGCTCGCCGCGTGCTCAAGATCGACGACAAGCTCCGACAACTCGGTTTCAAGATCCAGAATACGCATGCCCGTGCTGATGTGTGCACGAAGCTCTTTTTTCGTGAAAGGACTTCCAAGAAGATCGTCGGGACCGCGGGACGGGTCAACCAGCATCTGTCCGTCGGCGGCCGGTGTAAGGAGGATGATGTAAGGCCGTGCCGCCTGAGATGACAGGCGAATACGGCGGCAGATGGGCAGGATGTCCATATCCGGCATCGCGCCGTCAAGTATAACGAGGGGAGGGCGCACCTCTCGTTCCATGTGATCAGCAAGTTCCCTGTGATCGAAGACGACCATGGTTTCGTAGCCCCAGCCTTCGATGGTCGATTCGAGCACCTGCAGCGTAAGACGGTTATTGGCGGCAATGACGACCCTGGCCGCATGGCTATGCCGTGCCTGATCACGAATATCGGGGCAGTTCCGCCCCGACAGAGAGGTTCCATTTCTCTTTTCCGGGATGATCATGCAGAAAGGGAGAGGAGGATGTTCGTTGTTAGATCAAGGATGTTCGGGCTGAAAACATCCTCCTCTTGAATAGCCGGGTGTCTGTCGCCTGTGCCGTTAAGATCTATTGGGGGGTGGCGAAGCCTCTGTGGCAGGGGGAAAATGTGGTAGATGTATTGGGGGGCATGATCTACCTGTTTTCCGGTGCTGATGGCGAGTTTTACGTGGGAAACGGGGATGCTTCCCAATCCCTGCGCGCAAGAGGCTTCGCCGGTGGAGGTCATTGTTGATGCGCATGTGGTGCGAAAGCCAATCATATCATTAAACCAAGCAATATCTGTGCCAATGACAAAGGCCTTGATATAATTAACGATGCAGGAATTGTGACAGTCAATATTGTGGAATGGGCACCATAATTATGGAATCAATTCCATAGCACTCATCACAAAAACGAATCAATGACCGAGCCTTGGAAAGCGCCGAGACCCGCGCAATATGACCCGCGACGCTCTTTTGTTTGGTCGATTGGTGGTTGTTCTTTTAGAGTGGTTATTGGAATTTGGTAATTGGCAATTATCTCGACGCCGTTATCTTGTAATCCCTTATCTTGGTAAGCAGGGTCTTGTAATCGATCTCCAGGAGCTTTGCGGCGCGGGACTTGTTGCCGCCTGTGATAGTGAGCGCCCTTTTGATGACCTCTCTCTCGGCATCGCGGGTGGCCGTTAGGGCAACCTGTTTTAGGGGCATGAGGAAAGAGTTGTCGTCCTGATGCGCCGCGGTATCACCGACGATGAATTCAATATGCTCGGGTCGGATGATACCATCATCGCAGGCGAGCACTGCCCTGCGGATAACGTTCTTGAGCTCGCGGATATTACCGGGCCATGAATATGCCATGAGAAGCTCGGCGGCTTCGGGCGATAGCTCGCGCATCTGTTTCTCCAATTCCATTGAAGCGGCAGTCATGAGTTTCATGGCAAGAAAGGGTATATCCGACGGCCTGTCGCGCAATCTCGGCATGGTGATCATATACTCGCTGAGCCGGAAGAAGAGGTCTTCGCGGAATCTCTTTTCGCGGACGGCCTTCTTGATATCCGCATTCGATGCCGCGATGATGCGGACATCGACGTCGACGGGTTTTGTACTCCCAATGGGGTATATCCTCTTCTCCTCGACGGCCCTTAGAAGCTTGTTTTGCAGCAGGGGGGGCGTATTCTCCAATTCGTCGATGAAGAGCGTTCCCTTGTGGGCTATCTCGAAGAAGCCTATCCTCTTCCTGTCGGCCCCCGTGAAGGCTCCCTTTCCATGCCCGAAGAGCTCGCTCTCTATGAGATTTTCCGGTATAACGCCGACATCGACGGACTGGAAAGGGTTCCGGGCCCTTTTGCTCAGATCATGTATGGTCTGGGCGACCAGGGATTTCCCGGTCCCTGTTTCCCCCTGTATTATGACAGAGAAGTCGGTCCCGGCTACCTGGCGTATTTGGTGGATCACGTTCTTTATGGCGTCGCTTCTGCCGAAGAGCGATTCCAGGGAGCCGAGCATCGTGTCGTCGAGCTGGTTGAGGGCCACCTGGAGGGAATAGGTCTCGACGGCGCGCTTGATCGTAAGAATGAGTTTGTCGACCTGTGGTGGTTTTGTAAGGAAATCATAGGCGCCGAGCTTGATGGTTTGAACCGCTGTCGGGATGTCGGCGTAGCCCGTTACGATAATGACCGGTACGAACTGGTCTGTTTTCTTGAGGGCGTAGAGCGTTTCTATGCCGTCCATCCCCGGCATCTTGAGGTCAAGGAGAATGCACTGGGGCCGTTCATTCTTGAGGGCGGCTATACCTTCCTGACCGCCTGAGGCCTGCACGGGCACAAACCCATTCTTCTTCAGCAGGGTGGACAGGACGAGCCTGACCGACCTGTCGTCATCGATTATGAGGATCTTCTGAGCTGATGTCGTCCCGGAAAACATAAATGTTTTATTGATGATACAGTACAAGATAAAGGGATGTCAATCAAGAACCCCCGGGCGGGCATGCCCGACGATGGTGACCATCGCAGACTGCCGGCGGGGACCCGTCTTAAGCAAACCGGGGGATGCTCAATCCATTTCTTTCATTGACAGCAGCAGGTCAACGAGAGGTATGAGACCGGGTACTGCTCTCAACTCAGCGGCGATAGTATCCACGATGGACCTTTTCGGTGAGCCCCCCGACAACTGGACTTCCAGCGTCCTGATATCCGTTGTAAGATCCTTTCTGGCGTTTTCCGGCAGCGCCGGATCGTTGCCGACGAGGAGTTCCATGCTGGCGATGATATTTCTTATTCCTTCATTGAGTGCGGATTCCTGTTCGGTCTGGGCCGCAGGTGGAGGCTGAAAGGACGACAACACTGGCGCATCCTGTACGGAATCCGGGGAATTGCCCGCCGCCGAAGCACGATAACGCTGGTATTCACCGATTATTCCTGTTTCTCCCCCCGCGCGCACGTGGGTTTCACCAGCGAGAGTGATGAAGGCGCTCAGCGAGCTGACATGGTCATAGGCCAGCAGTATGAACCCTTTCTCCTCGAGAAGATGGCAGGCGTCGATAACCTGCTGGCGGTCCTGAACGCCCAGGTTGGCGGCTATCTCATCAACGAAGAGAAAATAATTGCTCCGTCCGAGGGTCTCCGTCTCTTCAAAGAAAGCTGCAAGGAGCAACTCGGCAAGCTCGTTTATACCCATTGTTTCCATCGGGCACCAGTATAGCAATTGTGGCGGTGAACAGTAAAGAGCGTTTTTTTCGCGAGGTCTGGATGCTTGACCACTGATGCCTCGCGCACCTGACGCTCTATGGTCCTCTCTCAGCGTGCATCCCCCGTGAACACCTCCCTCACGGTCATCAGGAAGGCGGCGATGAGGCTTGTAATTCCGCCGAAGATGAGGAATGCCTTCTGCAGTGACCAGGCATTGGGAAAGAGTGAAATGTCCATTCTGGCCAGGGCCGTGTTGATCTGGTCTGACATGAGGGGAAACATGAATATTTCTATGAAGAACACGATGGAGAAGAAAACGGCGGTGTATTTGAGGAATTTGAGGCACATGCGGATTATATGGGCGGAAAGATCGAGAACCTCCAGCCTGCTTTCCAGAGAGGCGAGCTGACTGGATATGTCCTGACACATGTGGTAGCAGCTTTCGAATTCTCCGGATGATTCGAAATAGCGCACGTCGCCCGTCTTTTCAAGAGACCGCTTGAGATAGGAAAGCCGTCTCCTGTGCTTTTCCGCAAGGTGGGAGTAGCGATAGGCCTTCAAGAAGGCATCGGCGCTCTCGAAACGGGCCCGCAGACCCTTCATCGTCTCTGCTATGGTCTGGGACTGTTCATTGATGGCGTTCCTGCACATGGTTCCAATGGCGCCGCAGCGGTGGGGGACCTCGAGACAGCCGAAATAGCTCTCGGACCGTACCAGCCCCTCGATGTCCCGAAGTACGGGCTCAATGGTCTTCAATGCCGAGGGCGGCAGCAGGGAACGGCACCTGCCGAAGTCCTTCCTGGCGTCTTCGAAGTGGGAAAGGGCGTCCTTCTTTGCCTCCGTCAGCAGCTCTGTCAGATGCGCGTAGATGGTGTTCCTGTACGGTGCGAGGGCGGGATCGATCAGCGCGATGACAAAGAAGTCGTCGTCGTCCCTGATGAGCTTTACAAGCTTCTTGATGGCCGACTTTTCGTCTTTTTCCTCGAATCTGTTGATAACATCCTCGTAGATGGCCTGGCGGCAGCTTCGGTCGAGAAGAAGTGTTGCGCTGAGTCTGACCCTGAACCTGTTGAGGTCTCCGGACAGTTTGTACAGCCGGGCAAGGATCAGAGAAGCATAGACCTTGCGGATGGTCGAGTGGGCGAACTCAAGCGCCTTCTTGAGATCCGAGATCGCGGCCGGTATGTCCCCGACCTCCATATTGAGGAATCCAGATACGCAGAATGCGCTGTAATCCTGAGGTTTTCTCTCCAGCGCAAGTTTTAGGAAAGACCGTGCCTTATCGTAATTAGATACGCGCAGCGAATCCTGTGCCAGCCAGGCGAAGCCCCCCTGGTTTTCTGTGAGGGCAAGGCTGAGCGAGTCCCAGGAATCCGCCTTGCTGTTCCAGAGTATCTGAGAAAAACGAAGCTGAAAGACGGATCTGATGTCGTAAAAGGCGTGGGCGATAAGCTCCTTTCCGGTGGGAGCCGTTCCTGTCGAAGAAAGATTTCCCCCGAGTTCTATGTCAACAGGCGATCTTTCGATGGACAAGGCCAGGTCTTCGATCGCCTGCATGGGGAAATATCCGAGATGATGGATGGACTTGCCCGTTTCGGTAAGCGTCCTGGATGGGCAATTGGACATCTTGTGTCTCGTGCTTCCGCAATAGAAACAGGGGGAATAGGCACCCTGTGCCGCCGGGGCTATCGTTTCGGGAAGAGGGCTCTCGGGTGTTGCCTTCCTCCCTTGCTGCCCTGATATCTTGAAGAGAGGGCCCGCGGGTTCGAAAAGAAGGGGGGTCTCGCCGGCGACGCGTTGGTGGCTTCGCATTTGCTGGCACACGTCGAGGGATACGTAGATACCGCCGTATGGAAGGTCATCGAGATCGGTTCCCGGGCCATTGGTCAGGAGAGCTTCTTCGTCCCGGGCAGAGGCGCCGGTTATATAGATCTTCACGGGCAGGACGGTGCCCGGCGGCGTTCCTTTTTCTGCGAGCCTCGAGAGTATTCTTCTCGATGCCTGGATCGCGGCAGGTGTTGTGGCGTAGACGAAGACCGGTTTGTCGTCCTGCGATCTGGTTACGGAAAGGCACTCGTCGCCGGGGGGGTCGTCCTCCTGGCCTCGGGACAGGTCGGCGGCGTCCACAATGCTCCGGATCTCAGGATGAAGGGGATCGGGCACGAGAACCATGAGGATCTTCCTCGACGGCGCGCGGGCATCGGCGTTCTCCCATATGACCCTGTATATGCTCAGGCCGTCTGGAACATTCTTCATGTTCCAGAAGTCGATGCGTTCGAATTGGATCAGGGGAGCGTCCTTTGTCGTTTCATAAACCTCGTGGGAAATGAAAATCTGATCTCCGCCGGCAAGGTTTGTCAGCTTGGCGGCAACGTTCACCACGTCTCCGTAGATATCCTTTTCCTCGACTATGACTCTGCCGTGGTGCAAACCGATCCTGACGTGGATTGCTTCCTCGGCGCTGTTCTCGTTATTGTGGAGTCGGAATTCGTGCTGCATCTTTATCGCGGCCTTGAGCGCTTCCACGGGATCGGGAAAATAGGCAAGGATGGAGTCGCCCACTTCCTTTATGAGTGCGCCGCCGTACTCTTCGACTACGGACGTGGCCATATGATGGTGGGTTCTGAGCATTTCCCTGCCGCGGATGTCACCATGGGTCTTGAAAAAACTTGTCGAACCGACCACATCAGTGAACAATACGGCGATGTCCCGCATGGACGCATCAGGGTATGCCTCTATGAGGGAGGTCAGGAAGTTGTCTACGGGCTTTTCTTTAGAGGCGGCATAGAGGCTCATGGCGTACGGGTTATTTATCGGCAGGATGAAAGCAAACTTTAGGCGGGACGGCTTCTCAGCTGTCGTCTGGATAATCCGAGTTCCCGGGCCGGAAGGAACGGTCCTTTTTCTTCTCTCCCGTGAGATGCTTGAAATGGAGGACCTTTTCCTTTGCCCTCCTCGAGCGCCTTCTTTTCTGCCGTTTTATCTTCTCCCGTGCCTGCTGCCGGCTGCTTTCCTTTCCCAGCGCGATCCCCTCGATCTTGTCAACCAGGATCCGCCTTGCGAGGAACCTGTTCAGGGCCTGCGAGCGCTCCCTCTGGCACTTCACCTCAACCCCGGTGGGAATGTGCTTCAGATAGACGCAGGTGGAGGTCTTGTTGACATTTTGACCCCCATGGCCCCGGGAGCGAACGAATCGTTCCGTGATGTCCTTCTCATCGATCCCCAGTCTCTCCATCCTCTCCCGAAGGGACCTATCCTTTTCGGGACTGACGGAGAATTTGAAAGGCACGGTCATCAGATAACCTCCGTCAAGAGGATACAACATCGGGTTCCCTTTTCAAAACGGTAAAATGCACTTTTGCCGGGGAAGGGAGACAATTTCTTTTCGAAAAAAGTAATATCCACTGGATCCACCGGACCCGTACATGATCCTGATACGAGGAGTGAGACAATGAAGGGAGTTGAAAAGGGCCTTCTGCTTTTGATCCTGTTCTGTACCGCCATTCCTGGATGCGGCCGGGAATTGCCGGTAAAAGAGGGCGAGGAGTTGCGTGCCTCGTCCGATGTGCGCTACGGGAAGGAACTGGAGGAGATCAGGAAAGACCTCAGGGGCGACATCAAGATAAAGCTGAGGAGGGACGGGAAGGGCGCCTATTCCTGGGAGATCGCGGGCAAAAGCCCGGAGGAGATCATCAGGGCGAACAATGCTCTGAGCAAGAAGATCGATCACGGGAAGCAGGAGTGAGGCCGATGGAGAGGGCATACCGGAGTGCGTTTTCGTGTTCCTCAAGGGTGATCCTCCGTGAGATCTCCGGAAATTCGTCGGCCCGGTGGCAAGGGTAATACTGGGACATGATGTTGAGATATGTATTCCCGGAAAGCTCGGAGGCTATGCGGTCAAGGACCTTTCGTGTATCGTCCGCGGCGCCGGGCATGACCAGATGCCTGATGATGAGTCCCCGTTTTGCTATGCCGCCAGGGTCGGTAACGAGGTCCCCCACCTGCCTGAACATCTCCCTTACCGCTGCCCATACGACGACGGGATAGTCTTCCGCCTGGCAGTACCGCGATGCCAGGGCAGGGTTGAGAAACTTTATATCCGGCATGTAGATATCGAAAACACCGTCGAGGAGCCTGAGGACCTCAAGAGAATCGTAACCTCCGCTATTATAAACGAGAGGAACAGTGAGGCCTTTCTCTATCGCGAGAGGAAGGGCCCTGACTATCTGGTGGACGTAATGGGTAGGGGTGACGAAATTTATATTGTGACATCCTTTTCCCTGAAGGTCCACCATGACGTCGGCAAGGGCGGCAGCCGAGCAGCTTATGCCCTCTCCGCGAATGCTGATATGGGGATTCTGGCAGAAAGCACACCTGAGACTGCAGTGTGTCATGAAGATCGTTCCGGAACCCCAGGTCCCCACGAGGGGCGTTTCCTCTCCAAAATGAGGTGAAGCGGAGGAGATGTAGAGACCATACGGGGCCTGACAGTAACCCCTCTCGCCCCCCATCCTGTCAGCCATGCATTGCCTGGGGCAGAGCACGCAGGGGGAGGCGAGGGAAAGAAGGGCCGTCAATCTGTCCTCGAGCACGCCTTCGGAAAACAGTCTCATGTAGGATGGGAAATCGGACATGACACTTTAAAAATATCATACAATGGTTTATCATTGTACCATAAAGAGTCCGGGAGGCGAGGTTGACCGATGAAGAAATTCGAGTATACCGTTAAGATCTATTCGATGGATGAGCTGAAGAAAGGCGGTGTCGATATTGAGGAAGAAAATAGTATCGTCTACGCCTGCAGGCCTGGCGGCGAATGCGAAGTCCATAACGTCGGAGTGGAACAGCTCGATAATCTTTCCGGCTTGCTCAATGAAATGGGGGCATCCGGGTGGGAACTCGTGGAGCTTGTCTTCCACCAGTCAGGCATCGTAAGTTTCTGGAAGAGGCTGGTCGCCGCACCGCAAGGGGCATAACAGGAGGTATCACACATGCCTTTGACGCCGTGGAAATCTATGTGGGAAACCAAGTTTCCCTCTTTACGCGAAGAGATGGACCGGGTCTTCGAGGAATTCTTTGGCGAGGCCGGGTTCCCGACCCTGCGCGAGGCGGACTGGCTTCCCGCGGTTGACGTAGTCGAGAGAGAGGGGGACATCGTCGTGGCTATGGACATACCGGCGATCGACCCGAAAGAAGTGAAGATAACCATCCTCGAGGACAAGCTGACCGTAGAGGGTGAGCGCAAACGGGATGAAGAGTTCAGGGAAGAAAACTGTTGCCGTTCCGAGAGGGTGCATGGATCCTTTCTGAGGTGCATTCAGCTTCCAGCCGGTGTCGTGGGAGAAAAGGCCTCAGCCACATACAGAGAAGGGGTGCTGAAGATCGCGGTCCCCAAATCGCAAAAGCCGGTGTCGTGGGAGATCAAGGTCAGCGTACAGGAGCCGCGCCGCGCCGAAGTCCCGGCACGGCCCGTAAAACAACGGAGGAAAAAAAATGAAGGATAAAGTCCAGCAGGTGCTCGAGAAGATCAGGCCTCTCCTGCAAAGGGATGGGGGAGACATTCAGCTTATCGATGTCGTCGACGGTGTTGTTAAGGTCAAGCTGCAGGGCGCGTGCGGGAGCTGCCCCATGAGCATGATGACCCTGAAGATGGGCGTGGAGAAACAGCTCAAACAGGAGATTCCCGAGGTCAAAGAGGTCGTCTCCGTTTGAGAGACAGACAATATCGGACCAGGGGTGGGCGACCGGGCCAGAGTGCCGGCTAAGAATGTCTCCTGAAAAGCGTTTATTCATCATCGATGACGAAGTTACTCTGCTGGCTGTCCTGCGAGAGTTCCTGCAGCAGTTCGGTCTTACGGTCTTTGCATACGAGACGATGCCCGACCTTCCAAAAGAGTTGAGGGACAAGAAGCCTCACGCTGTTCTTTGCGACATTGTCCTGCCCGGCATCTCGGGAATAGAGATCCTTAAGGAGATCAAGAAGATCGACCGCCGTATACCGGTCATAATGATGACCGGTTATGCCGACGAAGGGGAGAGGCTGGAATCATTGAGCAACGGGGCCTATGCCCTGCTGACCAAGCCCTTCAAGAGCTTCGAGGAACTTTTTCACATTGTCAACAACAGTATGGACCACTACAGAGAGGTGCTCAGGACCGAGGAGCTGACAGCCCAGGTCGAGGAGCGCTTTCGGCGGGAAAAGGTTAACATCCTCGAACTCGAATTCCTCAAGAGCCTTCACCACATGATCGGTGAGACCGAGGATCCCGCCTTTCTTTTGAGGAATGCCTATAAGCTGCTTAAAGGCTTTCTCGACTTTGAGTTCTTCGGGACAATGCTGATGGGCGGGCAGGAGGCGGACATCCATATCCTGCCCGAGTCCGAGCGTGCCCCGGAGCTTCAGCGCTTCATGGTTTCCGTGCTTGCCGGATGGGGTAATAATGAATCCCGGACTGACTCAGGCGGCACAGCGTCGGTGCTTTCGGAGCTCAAGACCACCAATCGTCTATACGGATACGCCGCACTATACAGACCGGAGCCGTTCAATGAAGAGGAAAGGTCGATATTCACCCGTTTTTGTTCACATATTGCCCTTACCCTTGAGAAGATCAGCCTCTTTGCAGAGATCAGGACCCTCTCGCGGCATGACGGCTTGACCGGCGTTTTCAACCATGGGTGCATAGTGGGTGAGCTTGCGACGGAGATCGAGCGCTCAAGGCGGTATGAGTACCCTTTTTCTGTCCTTCTCCTCGATGTGGACGATTTCAAACTTGTAAACGACAGGTACGGGCATCTCGCCGGTGACCAGGTTTTGAAGAACATATCGCGGATCGTGAAGGAGAACCTGAGAAGCATAGACAAGGTCGGAAGGTATGGCGGAGAGGAATTTCTTGTCATACTTCCCGAAACGAGCTCCGAAAAGGCCATGGTAGTTGCGGAGCGCCTCAGGCGCGCCATCGGCGACAGCTTCGTGGAGGCCGAGAACCATCAGGTCTATGCCACGGTCAGCGGGGGATTGGCGTCCTATACCCCCGGCAGGCAGTATAAGGAACTCATCAAGGAGGCCGACGACAACCTCTATCGCGCAAAAGAGGAGGGAAAGAACAGGATACATTATGAACACCCTTGACAATGCTGTTTCACTCATAAGAGATTTTCTGCGAATAGACACGACGAACCCCCCGGGAAATGAGGAGTCTGCGGCCCTCTTCCTCGAGGACATCCTTAAACGCGAAGGATTGGGTGCCGAGATATATGCGGGTGCGCCGAAACGGGCGAACATCATCTCCCGGATAAGGGGAGCGAAAAGGGGCAAACCCGTCATTCTCCTCGGCCACATCGATGTGGTTCCTGCCAGGGAGGAAGAATGGACGGCCCATCCCTTCGGCGGCGAGGTAAGGGACGGGTACGTTTACGGCAGGGGAGCGATCGACATGAAGGCCCAGGTGATATGCCAGCTCCTTGCCTTCATAGATCTCGCGCACAGGGGCGTCGTCCCCAAAAGAGACGTTATCTTTCTCGCCACCTGTGACGAAGAGGTCGGGGGTGCCAATGGGATGGAATTCATGCTCAACAGGATGCCGGAGCTTAAGGACGCGTCGTTCGTACTCAGTGAGGGGGGGTGCCTCATCGAGGAGGATGGGCTCGTGCATGCCCAGGTGTCGGTGACGGAAAAGAAGCTGAGCCAGTTCATCGTGAAGGCACAGGGCAGGGGCGGACATGGATCGATGCCCCACGGGGACAATGCCAACGAGAAGGTCGTTGAGGCCGCGCACAGGATACTCTCCCACAAGTGGCCTCTCAAGATGACGCCGGTGACATCTGCATATCTTGACGGCGTGCTGGGAGGCAGGAGGATCGGCGGCGCAAAATTCCCTCCCTTGAAGGAGGCCCTGAGGATACCGAAATGGAAAAGGTTCCTCGAAGGTAATGAGATCTATAACGCGATATTGAGGAACACTGTGACGGTGACGATACTCAAGGGTGGCGAAAAGGTCAACGTCATACCGGCCCAGTCCTCGGTATACTTCGACTCCAGGCTTCTCCCCACGGAGACCCATGAGAGGTTCTTCAGGAAGGTGCGGCAGCTTGCCGGGAAAGATGTCGAAATAGAGCGCATAGGGGAAAAGATAAGCGAGCCCGGGCCTTCTCGGTACAACACGGTCTATTTTCAGGGCATTGAGAACTGCGTCGTCTCCTTGAAGGGGAGTATCCCGGTACTTCCGTTCGTGACAACGGGGGCGACGGATCTCAGGTACTTCAGGGACCTCGGCGTCCCCTCCTATGGTTTCTTCCCGATCACGCTTACAAAAGAAGAACATATGAGAATGCACGGAAAGGATGAGAGGATATCCCTTAAGAATATAGAGGAAGGGCTGGAGGGTTGCCGCCGTATCGTGGATTTCCTGGCATCCGAGCGTATTCCATAACGATATTTCTTGACAAAGAATGGTTAATCTGTTGAAAATAATGCGTGAATTCATTAACAAGCCTTAGTAAAAATATAAAAAAAATTTGTGTTCTGAAGGAGGTGAAGCAATTAATCACTCAAAATCCAGGCGATATGCCATTATGGGGGTAGTATGAAAGAAATAATGCAAGGAAACGCAGCAATTGCAAGAGGTGCCTGGGAAGCTGGTGTGAAAGTCGCTGCCGCATATCCCGGAACACCGAGCAGTGAGATCCTCAAAGACGTTGCCGACAATTACCCGGAGATCTATGCTGAATGGTCACCCAATGAAATGGTGGCGGTTCAGGTAGCCAGCGGTGCAGCGATTGCCGGCACAAGAGCTATGGCATCCATGAAACACGTCGGCATGAACGTGGCGTCCGACTCCTTGATGACCCTTGCCTATACAGGCATCAAGGGCGGCCTCATGATCGTCGTTGCCGATGACCCCAACGTCCACAGCTCTCAGAACGAGCAGGACAGCAGGAACTGGGCCCGTTTTGGAAAAGTGCCCATGATCGAACCAGGCGATGCGCAGGAATGTTATGATTTTACGAAGGCGGCCTTCGACATCAGTGAAAAGTTTGACACCCCGGTGCTCCTGAGAACGGTGACCAGGATTGCTCACGCTGATTCACTGGTCCAGACGGGCAAAAGGGTAGAATCGAAGATGCCCCTTGGCCTCGACCCGAAAGAAGCCACAAAGTACGTTATGGTCCCCGCCAACGTTCGCCCGAGAAGGAAGATCATCGAAGAACGTATGAGAAAACTGGAAGCCTTCGCGGACAAGACCAAGCTGAACAAGATGGAGATCAACAGCAAGAGCGTCGGTATCATCGCAAGCGGCGCCGCCTACATGTACGCAAAGGAAGTTTTTCCCGAATATTCTTTTCTGAAGCTCGGCATGGTTTGGCCGCTTCCGAAAAAGATGATTGCCGACTTCTTCAAGCAGGTGAAGAAGGTCATGGTCATCGAAGAACTCGACCCCTTCTTTGAAACAGAGATCAGGGCGATGGGCTATAAACTCTTCCACGGCAAGGACATCATCCCCAACATGTACGAACTTTCACCCGAGATCGTCGAGCAGGCGATAAAGGGCAAGGCCTACAAGGCCCCCAAGGTCAGGGTAAAACCGGAGGATCTTCCGAGAAGACCGCCCAACCTTTGTGCCGGCTGCTCCCACAGGCCGTTGTTCTATGCACTGAAGAAACTCGGCGCCTTCGTATTCGGCGATATCGGCTGCTATACACTGGCAGTCGCCCCGCCGATCTCCGCCCTCCATACGACGATCTGTATGGGTTCCGGCGGCGGCATGGTGCATGGCGCCATGAAGGCAATGGGCAAGGAAGCTCTCGGAAAGATGTGCGCCGTCCTCGGCGACTCCACATTCCTCCATTCCGGGATCGCACCGCTCATGAACGCCGGCTACAATAAGGGGAGTTCGACCACGATCGTTCTTGACAACAGGATCACCGGTATGACCGGTCACCAGGAACACGCAGGGACGGGTTTTACGGTCCGCGGCGAACTGGCGAACCAGGTCGACTATGCGGAAATAGGCAAGGCCGTGGGCATCAAGAACATCCGCTACGTCGATCCTTACAATATCAAAGAGACAATGGAAATAGTCAAGGAAGAGCTGAACAGGGATGAAGCATCTCTCATCCTCTGCAAGGACAGCCCCTGTATGCTTCTTCGCAGGGCGAAACCTCTGAGCAAGTTCAAGAATCCTCTTTACGTCATCAACATGGACAAGTGCCGCGGCTGCAAGATGTGTCTCGAGATCAACTGCCCCGCCATAAGCTGGAGAGAAGGCGCGGGCCAGACGAAAGACGGGCAGAAGAGGAAAGGCACGGTCTATATCAACCCCGATCAGTGTGTTGGATGCGAGGTATGTGTACAGGTATGTAAATTCGACGCCATAGAACCGGCTAAGAAGTGAGGAGGCAGATATGAAAAAAGATGAGAAGACTACAAACATATTTCTTTCCGGTGTAGGCGGGCAGGGTGCCATTCTTGCGAGCAACATTCTCGGCGAGGTTTTTATCAGGGCCGGATATGATGTCAAGAAAGCGGAAGTTCACGGTATGGCCCAGAGGGGCGGTGACGTCACGACCCATTTCCGTTTTGGTAAGAAGGTCCATTCGCCGATCATCAAATACGGCGATGTGGACTATCTCCTTTCCTTCGAGCTGCTCGAGGCCCTTCGCTACATCAACTGGGTAAAACCGGACGGCAAGATCATCATCAACACCCAGGAGATCCTTCCCCCGTCGGTAAGCCTGGGCCAGATGGCATACCCGACGGGTGTTGAGGCAACATTCAAGAAATATTTCAAGGAAAACGTGCATGTAATAGATGGCCTCGGGATTGCGAAGGAACTCGGCAATCTTCAGGCACAGAATGTTGTTCTCGTCGGGGCGTTCTCCAATTTCTTTCCGAAGATCAAGGAAGTCTACTTCATCGATGCGATCAAGAAGCTCCTCGCACCGAAGCTCCACGATCTCAACGTCAAGGCATTCCAGACAGGAAGAAAGGCCCTGTAATACATGGCCTTTAGGTTTAAACGTTTCAGACAGGAAGAAAGGCCCTCTCGGGGGCCTTTCTTATTCCTGTTGTTTTTCGTGATAATTTTCCTATTTCCAGGAAGGATGGCGGCAATGGAAGTCCACTCTCTTAAGAACGGTCTCAATTACATTTTCGAGGAGCGCAAGAATACCGGTGTCGTCGCTGTCCAGGTCTGGGTGAATGTGGGCAGTAAGGATGAAGAAGACCGGGTTGCGGGCATAACTCATTTCATCGAACACCTCATATTTAAAGGAACGCAGAAGCTCAAAGGCAATGCATTGGCTTCCAGGATCGAGGCCATGGGAGGGAGCGTCAATGCCTTTACCTCCTTCGACAACACGGTCTATCATATCATCGTCCCCTCCCGGGCCTTTCGTGAGGGTTTTGAACTTCTCATGGAATCCGTCAAGAACCCGGCTTTTCCCGAAGAGGAGATTGCCAAGGAGCGCAAGGTCATCCTCGAAGAGATAAAAATGGGAGAGGACGATCCCCAGCGCAAGCTCTTCAAGGAACTGTTCTCACTGAGCTATCACGGCCAAGCCTACGGCAAACCGGTCATCGGCTTCACCAATACCGTTGAGAAGATCTCAAGACAGGACATCGTCGAATACTTTCGGTCTCACTATGTTCCTTCCAATCACACTGTCGTCATAACAGGGGACTTTGACAAGACCATGGCGCATAAGCTGATGGCCGAATACCTGTCCCGGGATCCGGCAGTCGCGCCGCCGCCCGAACGGCATATCGTGAAGGGCGCCTCGAACGGAGAGAAGCAGAAGGTCCTCGAGAGGGAGTTGCGCGAAAAGTATATTGCCCTTGCCTATACCATCCCGAGGAGGACAAGTCCTGATGTCCCGGCCCTCGATGTGCTGGGGGTTATCCTGGGGGACGGCGAGAGTTCCAGGCTCCAGGAGGTCCTTAAGAACAGGAAGGGTGTTGTGAACGGGATTGCCACATATGTGTTCACTCCTAAAGAAGAGGGGCTCTTCGTCGTTTATGCCAACTATTCGGGTGACGACAGGGACAGGGTGCTGCGGGAGATAGACGGGGAGATAAAAAGATTACAAAAGGAACGGATAGAAGACTGGGAGCTCACCAAGGCAAAGAACATGCTCAAGGCGTACTATGTGTACGATGCGGAAACTGCCCAGGGAAGGGCCCGCGAAATAGGGGATTCGAAGACGATGACAGGTGATCCCCATTTTATAGAGAAGTACCTCAAGGATGTCGACGGCGTCACGGCGGATGACGTTCGGGAGATGGCGGGCAAATACCTGCAATCGAAGGATAGACGCACTGTAGTCATGGGACCGAAGAGCATGGTTAAAAACCCCTACCGAAAGACCCTGGAAAATGGTGTGACATGCCTCGTGAACAAGAACGTGTCATCTCCGACGTTCTCATTCAGGATAGGTTTCATAGGAGGCGTCAAGGCCGAAGAACCGGGAAAGAACGGTGAGTTCAACGTTCTTGCGCGGATGCTCCTGAAAGGGACGAAGAAGAAGAGTGCTTCAGAGATAGCCAGAGAGATCGATCTGCTTGCCGGTGTGCTGGCACCCTACAATGGACGAAATCTTTTCGGCCTTTCCGGCAGGTTCCTGAGCAAGGATGTAAAACAGGTCCTCAGACTCCTCAAAGAGCTCCTCATGGAAACCTCCATGCCGGACGGGGAACTCGTGCGGGTAAAAAGAGAGGTGTTGTCAGAGATACGCCAGAGGGATGACGATCCGGTGACCTTCACTTTCTTACGGTTCAACGAGACCCTGTTTGCGGACCATCCTTACAGCCGCGACCCCATGGGCAGCGAGAAGGATGTCGAAGCCCTGTCGCTTCAGGACATCGACGGCGCATACCGGCAGTTCGTCACACCGCGGGGTGCTGTTTTTGCCTTCTCAGGCGATATCGACGAAAAGGAGTTCTTCCCGTTCTTTGAGGAACTCTTCCGCGGCTGGAAGGGCAAGAAGAACGAACTTCGCAAAGCATACGTCAGACGTTTCAGCAAAGAGCTGACTGTTGAAAAGGGTATTCAGCAGACACACATGGTATTCGGTTTTACCGGTCCGGGGCTGACGGACAAGGATCGCTATGCAGCCGAGGTCCTCGATGCAGTCCTCAGCGGCATGGGTGGCAGGATACACAGGGTGCTCAGGGAGGAGAACCCCTATGCATATGCGGTCACCTTCTTCAACCAGATGGCCTATGAGACGGGCGCGATGGGCATCTATATAGGAACGAGCGAGGCCTTTGTGGAGGATGTCATTCGCATAACGCGCGAAGAGATAGAGAGGATCCGTGAGAAGGGCTTCTCAGAGAAAGAGGTGCAGGACGGAAAGAACTACCTGATCGGTAACCATTACATCAGGACACAGTCGAACAGCGCCATCACGTCTTCAATGTGCTTCGATACCCTCTACGGCCTCGATCCGGGTATGTTCAAGACCTGGCCTTCATTGATCGAGAAGGTGACTAGGGAGGATGTGGACCGGGTAGCTCGGAAATACCTTAACCTGGATTCCATGGTCAGGCTGGTGGTAGGAAACGCAAAAGATAATGACCAATAGCTAAATCACAATTCCTGAACAAGACCATAAAGATGCCGAAGAGCTTCTTCGCGCATTATCTATAATGTTATTTATCAAAGAATGACCGTATGCTTTCGATTATATAATCTTTTTCCTTCTTCTTTAGTTCAGGGAAAACAGGAATGGCAAGACTTGTTTTCGCCGCCCTTTCAGCGACGGGAAAGTCGCCCTCTTTGACGCCCAGGTATGAGAAACAGGGTTGCATATGAAGAGGCAGGGGATAGTAGATGCCCGTTATTATCCCTCTTTCCCTAAGATGGAGCTGGAGGGCATCGCGCCTGTCTGTTCGGACCACATAGTGATGGAAGATGTGGGACGTTTCGTCATCGATAGTGGGAAGGGTGAGGGGAAGGTTCCTCATATGCATGTTGTAGTAGCCGGCGGTCTCCAGCCGCGTCTTGTTCCAGGAGGCGAGTTTCGTGAACTTTACGGAGAGGGCAAGCGCCTTGATCTCGTCGAGACGGCTGTTGAATCCGATCATTTCGTGAATGTATTGTTTCTCCCCCATCCCGTGCACGCGAAGCTTGCGTGTTTTGTCACCAAGGTCGGAACGCCGGGTCAAGACCATGCCGCCCTCGCCGATGCCTCCGAGATTCTTTGTGGGGTAGAAACTGGTGGCTGCAATATCGCCGAATGTGCCTGCGGCAAGGCCGCCCCGGCGGGCGCCAAGCGCCTGCGCCATGTCCTCAATAACGGGGATCCCCCGTTTTCCGGCGATGGAGAGGATTCTTTTCATGTCGCAAATCTTTCCAAAGAGATGGACGACGAGAATGGCTTTTGTTTTCGGAGTAATGGCCTGCTCGATCAGGGACGGGTCGATGTTCATATCGCTTTCCTGTATGTCGGCAAAGACAGGCCGGGCGCCCACAAGCGCAATGGAACTTGCCGTTGAAAAGAAGGTGTAGGGCGTGGTGACGACCTCGTCCCCGTGGCCGATGCCGAGGGCCATGAGAGAAAGGATGAGCGCGTCGGTGCCGTTGGCGCAGGAAACGGCATGGGCCGCCCCCGTCATGGAGGATATCTGTTCCTCAAGTTTCAGACAATACTGACCGAGGATCAGTTTCTGGTCGTCGAGCGTTTCCCGTATGCCCCTGAGAATGTCTTTCTTGACACCCTTGAACTGGGCCTTCAGGTTGATTGGGGGGATGTTCATATATACGGCATCCTTTCGCTGATTGATTTGATTTTCTGAGATTCGGATTATGTTAACACATTAATTCCCGGCAACTCAACATTTCATTGCTTTTGAGGTGATGGACGCGCCCGCCTGTCTTTGCCGTATCCTTACGTCCAGCCGCAGTGTAGAGGCCGGTCATGAGTGCCTGGAAAGGGCGGGCGCTAACGCCCTCCCAGTCATTAAAATCGTTGACAAATATCCGGAATTGCGATAAAAAGGTTGTGAAATTTTTTTCAACTGAAATGAAAGGAGACCTGTATGAAAGAAGCTGTTATTGTTTCGTGCGCCAGAACTGCAATCGGCCAGTTCGGACAGTCACTGAAGGATGTGCCCGTTGTCACGCTGGGTGGAACAGCGATCAAGGAAGCCATCAAGAGGGCGGGGATCAGGCCTTCGAAGAACAAGGACAAGGAATTTGCCCCTGCCATCTTCGAAGGAAAGACGGACACCGAACTTGAAGCAAAGTACTATGATTACGACAGCAGTCTCAAAGAGGTCGTGATCGACGAAGTTATCATGGGTAATGTTCTTCAGGCGGGACTCGGTCAGAACTCGGGGCGTCAGGCCAGCATTCACGGCGGCGTGCCGAAGGAAACAGCTGCTTATACCATTAATAAGGTATGTTCATCAGGATTAAGGGCGATCATTAACGCCAACCAGTCGATTATGGTCGGAGACAGCGAAGTTGTTGTGGCAGGCGGCATGGAGAATATGAGCCAGGCTCCCTTCACGCTTCCCGGACTGAGGTGGGGGGCGCGCATGTTCGATACGAAAGCCGTCGACCTTATGGTCCTCGACGGTGTGTGGGAAATCTTCTATGGCTACCACATGGGATTCACCGCGGAGAATATCGCAGAAAAATACGGCATCTCCAGGGAAGAGCAGGACAAGTTCGGTCTCTTGAGCCACCAGAGGGCAAGGGCAGCGATAAAGGCGGGTTATTTCAAGAATGAGATCGTTCCCGTGGCCATCCCCCAGAGAAAGGGCAACCCCATTATTTTCGACACCGACGAAAGACCGATGGATACGACCCTTGAGAAGATGCTGTCCCTGGCACCGGCTTTCAAGAAGAATGGCGGAACCGTGACCGCAGGCAACGCCTCCGGTTTGAATGACGCCGCGTCCGCCGTCGTCATGATGTCGCGGGATAAGGCGAAGGAACTCGGCATAAAACCCATGGGCAGGGTGATCTCCTGGGCCAACGGCGGCCTCGACCCGGCGTACATGGGCCTGGGTCCCATCCCCGCCATCAAGAAGGCCCTCAAGAAGGCCAACCTGACGATTGACCAGATCGACTGCATCGAGCTCAACGAAGCGTTTGCTTCGCAGTCCATCGGCTGTATCAGGGAACTGGGCATCAATATGGATAAATGCAATATGTTCGGCGGCGGCATCTCCCTCGGGCATCCCATCGGCTGCACCGGCGCCCGCCTTGTTACCACCGCTCTGTACCAGATGAAACGGTTGGGGCTCAAGTATGGTCTCGTATCAATGTGCATCGGCGGCGGTATGGGTCTCGCCGCGGTAATCGAATGCGAGGCGTGATGATGGAATTTAAAAACCTTATCGTCGAAAAGAAGGACGGTATCGCGATATTGAAGTTCAACAGGCCCAAGGCTCTGAACGCACTCAATTCAGAGACGCTTGTGGAACTGAAGGCGGCAGGCAAGGCCCTGAACGCGGACAGCGAGGTCAGGGTCGTCGTAGTGACCGGCGAAGGCAAGGCCTTCGTGGCAGGGGCCGACATCCTCGAGATGAAGGACCTGACCGCTCTGGAAGGCATGGAGTTCTCTGCAAGAGGGCACGAGGCATTCGCCACTCTGGAGAACATGAACAAGCCGGTGATAGCCGCGGTTAATGGATTCGCCCTGGGAGGCGGATTTGAGGTGGCCCTCGCCTGTGATATTATCTATGCTTCGGATAAGGCAAAGGTGGGCTTCCCCGAGACGACCCTCGGAATACACCCTGGATTTGGGGGAACGCAGCGGACAGCAAAGCTCGTCGGCCTTGCAAAGGCGAAAGAACTGATCTTTACGGGCAAAACCATTGGCGCGGCGGAGGCCTACGAGATGGGCCTTCTCAATAAAGTGGTGGCCGATGATCAGCTAATGACCGAGGTCATGGCGCTTGCCGCCAAAATAGGTGCAAACGGCCCATTTGCGGTAAGATTGGCCAAGGAATGTGTCAACAAGAGCCTTTCCCTCGACAACAAAGAAGGTCTCACCCTCGAAGCGAAGGACTTCGGGCTTTGTTTCGCTACGAAGGACCAGAAAGAGGGTATGACAGCATTCGTGGAAAAAAGAAAAGCCACCTTTACGGGTGAATAAAACATATAAGGAGGACACTGTGAAGATAGCGGTTTGTTTGAAACAGGTTCCTGATACCGAAGCAGAGATCAAATGGGATATCCCGAAGGGGACCCTGAGCAGGGACGGAATGGATTCCATCACGAACCCCTTCGATGAATTCGCGCTTGAAGAAGCACTGCTTACGAAGGAAAACTATGATGGCGAGATCGTGGCCATTTCCATGGGCCCCGAGGGTGCAACCGACGTGTTGCGGAACGCCCTTGCATTGACGGTCGATCAGGTCGCCCTGTGCACCGATGGTGCTTTCGCTGGCTCCGACACATACTCGACGGCATATGTCCTTGCAGCGGCCATCAAGAAAGTGGGTGACGTGGATGTTGTCTTCGCAGGCAAACAGTCCACTGATGGCAATACCGGTGTTGTCGCGGCAGAACTGGCCGCAATTCTTGGTTTCAGCCCGCTTACATACGTTTCAAAGGTCCGTTCGGTCGATGCGGCAGGCAAGAAGATCGTTGTTGAGAGGGCCATCGAGGGCGGTACCGAAGTTATCGAAGCAAAGCTTCCGGCTGTTGTCTCCGTCATCAAGGGAATCAATGAGCCCCGGCTTCCCAACCTTATGGGGATCAGGAAAGCATCCAAGATCGAGATCCCGCAGTGGAGCGCGGGCGACCTCGGCGTGGACGCCGGCAAGGTGGGTGCCGCAGGCGCCAGCACAAAAGTGGTCGAGATTGCTGTACCGCCTCCCCGCGGCGCAGGCGAGATCCTCAAAGGCGAGATCGAAGAGATTGCCAACACGATCACCGACAAGCTCATTGACTTGAAAGTTATAAAATAACTTGGAGGAGGGAAAAAACAATGGCTAACGATGTATGGGTTTATATAGAACATAAAGACGGTGCCGTTGCACCGATGTCTTTTGAGCTTCTTGGCATAGGCAAGCAGCTGGCCGACACTTTCGGCTCCAGTGTTTGCGCCTTCGTCATCGGCGACAAGGTCGACGACCTGGCAAAAGAGGCAGGGGCCTATGGCGCGGCCAAGGTCTACGCCGTGGAAGGTGATGTTTTCAAAGGCTTCAGGGGCGAGGCATATGCGAAGGCGGCGGCTTTCCTCCTCGACAAGTACAAACCTGAACTGGCTCTCTTCAGGGCAACGAGCATGGGTACCGACGTCGCCGCGGCAGCGGCAGCGCAGCTCGGTTTCGGTCTGTGCACCGACACCATCGGGCTCGCAGTGGACGGCGGGAAGGCCAAGATGACGCGCGCGGCATTCGGCGGCAACTATTCAGTATCGGTTGTCAATGAAAAGGCAGCACCCCAGATCGCCACGGTAAGGCCGAAGGCCTTCGCAATGGGCGAAAAGGATGCATCCAAGAGCGCAGAAGTCGTAAAAGAATCCTTTGCGCTTGCCGATGCCGATCTTGCAACCAAGGTCGTTGAGTTCATTCAATCAGCAACAGCCGTCAACCTCGTCGAAGCTGACATCATCGTTTCCGGCGGCCGTGGCCTGGGAAACGACGCGGGTTTTACCATGCTGCAGGAACTGGCTGACCTCCTCGGCGGAGCAGTTGGTGCATCACGTGCAGCTGTCGACTCCGAATGGATCCCTTACGAGCATCAGGTTGGACAGACGGGCAAGACGGTGAAGCCGAAGATCTACATAGCATGCGGCATCTCCGGCGCCATTCAGCACCTCGCCGGTATGAGAACCTCCGATTGTATTGTTGCCATCAATAAAGACCCCGATGCCCCGATCTTCAAGGCGGCATCGTTTGGCATCATAGGCGACTACAAAGAGATCGTTCCCAAGATTATAGAGAAGTTTAAGAGCAAACTGAGCAGATAAGGCCGAAGGGAGGGCGAAAGCCCTCCCTTTTTTGTTTCAAGTTTCAGGTCAGAACAACGCAAGCCTTGAAGCCTTTCTCCTATTAGTCTTCGGTTTTTCATGCCTTTTATTCATTTGCCCTGAGGGCGCTTTTTTATTAGAATAGCGCTATGGAAAAACTTGATTTGAAAGGAAAGACCTGCCCGGTGCCTGTGATCGAGACAAAGAAATTTCTCGAGGGCCGGCGGGTAAGCGAAATTGAGGTTATTGTCGATGATCCCACTGCCAGCGAGAATGTGCGGCGCTTCCTTGGATCCAGGGGCTATTCGACAACGGTGGTGCAGGAAGACGATGTCTACCGGGTTGAAGGCTGTCTGGAGGAAGGTTTCATCACAGACCAGACGACTGCAAAGAGATCACTGGTCTTTGTTGACGGTGAGACCATGGGAAGAGGCGACGATGATCTGGGGAAGGTCTTGATGAGATCGTTCCTGAACACCCTTAAAGAACTGGAGGTCCGCCCATGGAGGATCATATTCCTGAACACAGGGGTCAGGCTCGTCACGTCGGATTCAGAATTCATAGGGATTCTGAAGGACATCGCGGATCTGAGCATCGAGATCATTTCATGCGGCACCTGCCTCGATTACTTCCATCTCAAGGATAAGGTTGCGGTGGGAAGGGTAAGCAACATGTTCGAGATCCTGACCTCATTCAACGAAGCCACGAACGTGATCAGGCCTTAGCTGGCGTGTGCCCCGGACAGGACCCATCGATGATCTATTTGGATAACGCAGCGACATCATTTCCCAAACCACCGGAAACGATCGAATATCTCAACGAGTTCGTAAAGAATGTCGGCGGGAATCCTGGCAGAAGCGGCCACACGCTCTCTCTGGAAGCCGCCAGGGTCATCTTCGAAGCCCGCGAAAAACTCGCCGCCTTTATCGGGATGACGAATTCCGAACGACTTGTCTTTACGCAGAACGGGACAGAATCCCTGAATATGGCCGTTCTTGGTTTGCTTGGGGAAGGCGACCATGTCGTGACGACGATGATGGAGCACAATTCCGTCATGAGACCTCTTCAATTTCTAAGGGGGGAAAGGGGCGTCTCGTTCACGGCCGTACCCTGTTCTCCCGAGGGGTTTCTTGATATCGATGACATCCGCCGGGCTTTGCGGGGGAATACGAAGGCTGTCATAATCAGCCATGGTTCGAATGTCACGGGCACCGTACAGCCTCTCGACGGTATCAAGGATGCGATCGGCCAGGCGCTTCTCATTGTGGACGCCTGCCAGACGATGGGGTCCGTGCCTATCGACATGGAAGAGATGAAGGCGGATATCCTGTGCTTTTCGGGTCACAAATCACTCTATTCGGTTCAGGGAGTCGGAGCTTTTTACGTGAGGTCAGGTATTGAGCTTACACCCCTGAAGTTCGGAGGAACAGGCAGCAAGTCGGAATCAATCGAGCATCCGGTCTTTCTGCCTGACAGGTATGAGTGCGGCACACCGAACACGCCTGGGATCGCATCGCTTCTGGGGGGTCTCACCTTTATCGGGAAGGAGGGCCTTCAGAGGATCGTCCAGAGGAAACAGGCACTTCGCCGCTTGCTGGTCGAGGGGTTGCGCTCCGTTGAGGGCGTGGTCGTTTATGGCCACCAGGGCATTGGACCTCAATCCTACCTGGCGATCGTTGCGTTCAATATCCAGGGCAAGCTGCCTTCGGAAGTGGGTTACGAACTGAACAGGAGGTCAATGTATGTTCGCATAGGCCTCCACTGTTCTCCGGTCTCACATCAAACCATCGGTACCTTCCCGAACGGGACGCTTCGGGCATCGCCGGGATATTTCACCGGGGAGGATGACATACTGACATTTGTCGAGGCGGTCAGGGAAATTGCCGAGGGATAGAACCATCTTCCTGCTGTTTAATACCATCCACGACGTCTTGCGGGCGGAGAAGATGCTGAAGAAGCGGGGCAGACGGCACGAACTTGTTCCGGTACCAAGGAATCTGAGTTCCGACTGCGGGATGTGCATCAGGCTCGATGATGGCGCGACGGATATACGGCAGTGCCTGGGTGATATCGAGATCGAGAGGGGATTCTCCTTCGATGGAGAGACCTATGAGCAACTGGAACCGTGATGAAACCGGGGACCGGTGGCGCCCCCGGGTCACCCTGGATACCTGCGCCGAGGAATTCTTTCCCTGTGATCCCTTGCAAGTGTGTATGTGCAGGCAGATTCAATCTCATTAGATTCATTCAGTTATAACCTAATCGCCCCTCTTGACAAAAAATCTCCCAATGAACAAATTCATTTCACAAAGATTAAAGTCTTATCAAGGAGGTTGAGATCATGTTGTGGACAGATGGTTTTGGCATGTTTGGCAAAGGCCTCGACCCGTGGTCCGAATTTCAGCGGATCGAGAATGAAATGAACCGGGTCCTATCCAGATTTGTCTCGCCGTCGACGGGTGACTTTCCCGCGGTCAATATCTGGACCGATGGCGAGGAGACCCAGGTAACAACGGAAATTCCAGGCATCGATGCCGGTGCGATAGACATCTCGGTCATCGGCAAGACCCTTATACTCAAGGGCTCCAGGGAACCTGATCAGCTGGAGGAAGGCAACTCCTATCATCGCCGGGAGCGCTGGTATGGGCAGTTCACCAAGGCCATCGAGCTTCCCTTTACGATCAACGCGGATAAGGTGGCGGCCAGTTTCTCAAACGGTATTCTCACCATCAGACTGCCCAGGTCGGAAGAGGAAAAGCCGAAAAAGATAGCTATCAAATCGGTTTAGGGAGGTGGTACATGACTGACAAGACGAAGGAAATACAGAAAAAAGAGGTGGGGGACGCCGATGTCGTGGAACGAACCAGGGCGGCGAAGATATATAACCCCGATGTAGACATCATCGAGGGCAAGGATAGGATCGTGGTCATCGCCGATGTGCCTGGGGTCGACGAGAGTTCCGTGGAGGTTACGCTCGATGACAACGTCCTTACGATCTACGGAAGGGTCGATTGGAAACTGCCGGAAAGGATGAAGCTTACCCACGCGGAATACGGAGTGGGTGATTATCAGAGGATATTTACCATATCAGGCGAGATCAACAGGGAAAAGATCCAGGCGAACGTGAAAAACGGCGTTCTGAGATTGATCATGCCCAAGAATAGTACGCCTGAGATGAGGAAGATCGCTGTCACGGCGGGATGAGCGCAGTGAAACCCATCAGGCGGCAGATCCTACACTCTTATCGCTTCGTGAGGGCACATCTCCTGACAGCAATAGCACCTGATACATGCCGAATAGCTGAAAAGGGGGGCCTTTTCACCGAGACGTATGGCTCCGGCGGGACAGATCTTTGCGCATATGCCGCATAGCCGGCAGGCCTTTAGATCCGCTCTGGGCTTCTTTAAAAAAACATTGCGCAGGAGTATCTTGAGCGGGGGAGGAAGGCTCCAGTCTGCGTCGCAGGCGCGAGGCATGGCAAAAGAGGAGGGGGGAGGGGGCAGACCGAGATCGATCACCGTGTATTGCGGAAGAAGACGATGCCTCTCGGCGCAGGCACTCAGGGGGAGCGAGACGCCCGGGCACATGCGGCTCTGGATGAAGGCATCGAGGGCGAAGGCACTCCGTGAAAGGGCGACTATGCCGCAGGTGACCGCATTACCGCTCGACGGCCCGTCGCCGCACATCCCAAGGATTCCGTCGAGGATCGTCACCGACGGGGACACAATGCGATGGATGTCGACAATGATGGAGGCAAAGAGGTCCCTGTCTCTGCCGGCGCGAAGATGCCAGCGTCCTTTTGCGAACCCCCGAACAAAACCGAAGGTGTTCTTGACCCCCAGAGTCATCCCCATCATGCCGTGGGTTTTAAGCTTTGGGACGTTGATAACGAGGTCGTAGGCATCCGGGTCTTCACCGAAAAGGAAATCCCGGTAGGGAGATATGCCGCCCCCTTTTTTTGCGACTTCACGGGTGAAGGGAATTACATGAACGCCAAGTTCGCGAAGCATGTCAAGATAGCCGCCCTTCCTGAGGACTCGCTCCAGCGGTTCGTATCCGGGACTGTCTCCGAGACAGACCGTACAGGAGCGTTCGTTCAGCAATTCAATGAGGGCGCGAAGGAACAGAGGATGGGTCGTGACAGCCCTGTTGGGAGGCTTGCCCGCCAGGAGGTTGGGTTTAACGAGTATTTTCCGTCTGTTGACGTCGAGACCTATCTCGCGAAACCCTTTTTCAAGAAGACTCTTTAACTTTATTGTGTCATAGGAGTCAATCCCTCCCGCTATCACTTTTTCCAAGCGATCTCTCCCGGGCGAAACTGACCTCAAGGAACTTTATGCAAAAGTCCCCTTCATGCACCTTCCAACAGATCCTGTCATCCCCGCCGTTCAGGTGATAATAGACCTGGTACTCGGAACGCTGCTTGAAGGGGACCCCATCACGGGTATCAAGGGGTCCTTTGAGGGTAATGTCTTCGATTATGTCCCCGATCCGTATGCGAAAAAGCCTGTAGAATTGATTCTCATCGGTGAGTTCCTCACCGTCGGTCCTCATGACGAAGTGTTCCTCGGAACGGTCAACGGACAGGATGGTGTTGCCGAACGGCCCGTAGACCTCAAGAAACAGCCTGTTTGGATACAACGCCTTGAGGGACATATCTCCCGAGTACCGCTGGGTCTTAAGCATTACATCTATCTCGCAAAGGGCCTCGAGGTAGTCGAAATGTTCCGGCCAGGATATGGACACAGGTCTTTTCCCCGTGTGCGAACAGGCAAGAAACAGGAAGGGCAGAACGATCAGAAGGACGACAGTCTTTCGCATCACTTCTTCTCTTTGATCATCTTGAGCTTATTCTCGACGGAGATCTTTTTTGAAGGGTCCTTCTCGAGAGCCATCGATCTTTCGTAGTGAACAAGGGCCTTGTCGTAGTCTTTCAGTGCCGAGTAGACATCCCCCAGGTGTTCGTGGATGGTGGGGTCCTCCGGCATGAGGTTGCTCGCCTTGTGTATCTCCTGAAGGGCGGCTTTCAGGTCACCCTTCTTGTAAAAGACCCAGCCGAGACTATCGATGATGTACCCGTCATCGGGGCGCTTTGCCAGGGCCCTCCGGATCATTGTTTCCGCTTCGTCAAGGCGGATACCCTTATCCGCCAGGGAATAGCCCACAAAGTTGAGAGCGTTGGGATAATCGGGATCGATAGCCAGAACTTCGTCCATGACTGCAAGGGCCTTCCCGGGGTCACCCTTTCTCTCGTAAAGCATGCCGATCTGGTAGAGGACTTCGAGGTTCCCCGGGTCTACTCTTCGCGCCTCCTCGAGGGCCTTGATACCGCCGTCGAAATCGTTCTTTTCCTCATAGAGCATGGAGAGAAGGATGTAGAGTTCGGGTCTCCTGCCCATTTCGGGCAGATAGTTCGTTATCGTCCTGATCCCTTCGTCGACGGTGCCCGACTTGATGTAGATCAAGGTCATCTGTTTCAAGGCGGTGAGGAACTCCTCCGCCTTCGGGTCGATCTTGTTGAGCTCTTCAAGGGCTTTCTTGATATCTCCCTTTTCCCGCCACGACATCGCCAGATATATCCTTACGGTGTAGTTGTCGGGTTTGCTGGCGAGCACTATGTTGAATTCCCTGATGGCCTCATCGTATCGAGCCTTCTCATAATGGAGCAGACCAATGCGGATCCTGAGGGACAGGTCATGTCGGTCGAGGTTCGAGAGCTCCTCGAACTTGCCTATGGCCTTGTCGTACTCCTTCTGTCTTATGAATATGGTGGCAAGCCTCGAACGCGCCTTCTTGTCGTTCGGGTCGTGGACGATGACGCCCTGATAGTGCTCGACGGCCTTCTCGATATTGCCCTCGATCTCATATATCGTTGCGAGATCAAGGAGGGCAGGGGTAAAAGTCGGCTTTACCTCCAGGGCCTTCGTCAGGTATGCTCTGGCCTTCTCATAATCCTTCGCCTCGCCGTGGAGCCGGCCGATATAATAGAGGGCTATAATGTTGTGATCGTCATAGGCAAGGATCTTCTCGTATATGGATATTGCGTCATTGTACTTTTTTTCGCCGATATAGATGGAGCCGAGGTACATGTATGCCTCGGTATCTTCCGGGTTGAGTTCTATGCATTTTTCATAAAGGGCCTTGGCCTTGTATGTAACACCCTTCGATGCATGGATCCCGGCGAGGAACATGAGCGCGATCCGGTTCTCCGGGTTCAGGGCTACGGCCTCGTTGAGGAGTTCCTCGGCTTTTGCCAGTTCCCCTTTCTTGACGAGGAGAGAGGCGAGAGATGTCCTTATCTCCGACGAACGAGGATTATCCTTCAGGGCCCTGCGATAATGATCCTGGGCGTCATCGTAGGCCCCCCGAGACTCGCTGAAATACCCACGGAGAAAGAAGTAGACGGAATCCGAGTAGGGTGCCGCATGAAGCTGTGTGAAAAAGACAAGCAGGAGCGCAATAAGGAATGCCGATATCTTCATTACCTTGAATAATAGCACAGAATCCCTGCCAAATCTAATCATAGGATGGTGTGGATGGCTATTTTATGAGCCAGCCTATGCGCGACCAACGAACGTATTGCGGGGCGCTCATCGCATTGCCATCCCAGGAGAAGTAGATGATCAGCGCCTTACCGACGAGATGCCGTTTTTCCACGAAACCCCAGTACCGGCTGTCGAGGCTGTTGTCCCTGTTGTCGCCCATAACGAAATAACTGTCTTTCGGCACCTTCACGGGAGGGATGTTGTCCTTGTCGATAAAAGGGAGAAAACCACGCGCGGCAAAGTCCGTCCTGAAGTGTCCCCAGGTATCCTTTATTTTCTTTCCATTGATGAATACGGCCTTGTTCCTGATCTCCACAGTCTCGCCTTCGGTTGCCATGACACGTTTGATGTAATCCTTCGTGGGGTCTTCAGGATAACGGAAGACGATAATGTCTCCCCGCTCGGGTTTCCCGGTGGTGAAAAGAATGGAGTCGACAAAAGGCACCTTGACGACGTAGCTCATCCTGTTGACAAGCAGATGGTCCCCAACGAGCAAAGTGGGTTCCATCGAGCCCGAGGGGATCTTATACGCCTGAATGACAAAGCTTCTCACGAGAAGCGCGATAAGGGCGGCGATGAGGATGGATTCGATATATTCTCTGGTCTTGCTCTTCTTTCTCTCCATTAATACTCCTTTTACTGTATCCGCCGGCTGGAAAGCGTAGACCCCGGGAGGAGCTCCCTACATTTTCTCGGGAGCGGACACGCCGACGAGACGAAGGCCGTCCCTTATCACCCCCCGAAGGGTGGATAATAAGAGAAGGCGGGCACGGGTCACCTCAGCGTCGTTGCCCAGAACCCTCGTCTTGTTATAGTAGCTGTGAAAGCGGCCTACAAGTTCCATGAGGTAGAACGTGACACGATGGGGCTCGAGACTTCTGGAGCTGCCCTCGAGAACGCTGTGGTAGCGGGTTATCCATCGTATGAGGTCCAGTTCTTCCTTGAGAGCGAGAAGGGTGCAGTCTGCATCGGCCAGGCTGTTCGTGTCAACGCCCGCATCGCGTGCATTGCGAAAGATACTCTCTATCCTTGCATGTGCGTACTGGACATAATAGACGGGGTTCTCATTGGATGTTTTCTTTGCAAGGTCGAGATCGAACTCGAGGTGGGCATCGCTTTTGCGCATGAGAAAGAAAAAGCGGCAGGCATCTCGGCCGACCTCGTCGAGGACCTCTCTGAGCGTGGTGAACTCACCAGAACGCGTCGACATGCCGACCGGCTTGCCCTCTTTGATGAGGGTAACGAACTGGATGAGGAGAAACTTCAGATCTTCCTTGCTCCTGCCCAACGCCTGAACGGATGCCCTCAACCGGGGGATATACCCGTGATGGTCGGAACCCCATATGTCGACGAGGACATCGTTGGAACGTTTAAACTTGTCCAGATGATAGGCGATGTCGGACGTAAAGTAGGTATTCTCTCCGTCGGACTTGATGAGGACCCTGTCCTCGTCCTTCTCATAAAGGCTGGTCTTGAACCACAGCGCCCCGTCCCGCTCATAGGCGATGCCGCGCTCCTTGAGGATGGCCAGTGTTTCATCAACAACACCCGAGGCGTAGAGAGAAGATTCGAGAAAGAAATTGTCGAAATTGACCCCGAACTCACTCAGATCGTTCTTGATCCCGTTCATTATATGGGAACTCGCATAGCCTGCCAGAAAGTCGACAGCCTGGTCGTCGCCAGCCGGTATGGGGAGTTCTTCGTCAATGACCCTGCGCGCCAGTTCACGCACGTAATCGCCCTGATAGAGATCCTGGGGATATTCAACCGTCTCGCCCCTGAGCTCCTTCAGCCTGAGGAATGTGGAGCGCCCAAGGGTCCTGATCTGCCGTCCGGCATCGTTGATATAATACTCCCTGCCGACGGTATGCCCCGTCTTCTCAAGAAGGTTGGCCAGGACGTCGCCGACCACCGCACCTCTGCCGTGACCGATATGCAGAGGCCCCGTGGGATTGGCACTGACGAATTCGATGAGAACTTTCTTTCCTCCCCCCACATCGGGATAGAGGCTCTCGATCCCCTTCGATGCGGTATCCTTGAGGAGTTGCTGCCACAGAACGTTCTTAAGGGAAAAATTGATGAAACCCGCCCCGGCTACGCTGATGGATTCGCAAAGATCGCTGCCCTTCATGCCTTCCACGAGCATATTCGCAATATCGAGGGGTTTTTTTCTCAGTTGGGGGGCCAAAATGAAGGCCGCGTTCGTGGAATAGTCGCCGAACCCTTCCTCGCGCGGCGTCTCAATAATGAAGTTCAGCCTGGCGTCGGGGGGTATCGAACCGGATCGTTGTGCGTCCTCTATACCATTATTTATTATCTTTGCCGCTATCGGTTTGAGCATCTGCTCTGTCCTTTTTTACCTGAAGGTCCTTCGTGAAGTCAGGGCATCGCAGGGACACATCTTTTCCATGAAGGTATTTTTTCTTGCATTCCTCGCGCCAGGCGCAAACCACACAGAGGGTGGGCTCGTCACTCACAGGTTCCCTCCGAGAATGTCCCCGTACAATCCGGGCTTCATTTCTTTCAGGATGGGCCATTCCCGCCGTATGAGCTTCAATCGGTCGAGGTCGACGTCAGCGAGAAGCACAGTATCGGACCTCCCCGTGGGTCCGCCGATCAACTCTCCCTCGGGATCCACGCAAAAGCTCATGCCGTAGAAATCCTGAGCCTCTTCGCTGCCGGCCC
This sequence comes from Syntrophorhabdaceae bacterium, assembly GCA_028698615.1. Classification (NCBI taxonomy): domain Bacteria; kingdom Pseudomonadati; phylum Thermodesulfobacteriota; class Syntrophorhabdia; order Syntrophorhabdales; family Syntrophorhabdaceae; species Syntrophorhabdaceae bacterium. The sequence continues at coordinate 10,321 of JAQVWF010000018.1, read as the reverse complement.
GATTCACGCGCATGACATATACGCCGTTGGTTATGGCGTTGCAGGAGACAACGGTCTGCCAGATGTGTTGCGACTTGAATGCGCATGACGTGGGGGCAAATACGATATCGGCACCCTTGAGGGCCAGGATACGCGTTCCTTCCTGGAAGAAATTGTCCCACGAAGACTGGATACCGAATTTGCCGTGGCCTGTCTCGAAGACGGGGAGCCCGGCGTTTCCCTGCTGGAAATAGAATTTCTCCTCCCACAAAGGGATATCGGTGATGTTGAGCTTACGATATATTCCGAGCGTCCTGTCCCCTTCTATGACCACCACGGAATTGTAGTAGCAGCCATCTGCTTTTTCGAAGATGGGAAGGATGACGACCGTATCGGTACCCTTCACGAGTGACTTGAAGAGCCGGACCGTATCACCGTCGGCATCTTCCGCGAGGCTGAAGGCGCCTTCGTCCCGATCCTTCGGGAACCAGGACTGATTGAAGAGCTCCTGGAAGCAGATGATCCCGGCCTTTTCGTTGAGGGCGACATTAAGAAGCTTCACTGCGGTGTTGACGTTCTTGTCCTTGTCTTTGGTACAGGCAAATTGTATTCCGGCTATCTTCATACACCTACTATGACGACATCCCCTCGTTTCCTCCGGCAGCCTTATTTCGAGCCATAACTCCAGTGCGCCGGGCAGAAAGATAATATCACAAAATGCGGGGTTTGTGCCGTAAATCTCCTTGATTTCTTTGGATTTGTTTCAATGCAAAGAAAGGTACCAGATGAAAATGTTGCATGTCAAGGAAAATTAAGGGAAAAAGGGCGTGCGTACGGAAAAAGGCAGACAGGGTCTTCTTTCCGTACGCACAGGTTTGCGATCAGTAATTCTCCGCCAGGACCTCGTAATACGCCTGGGGGTGAGCACAGGCCGGGCAGAGTTCGGGCGCGTCGGTTCCTTCGTGAACGTAGCCGCAATTCCTGCAGCGCCACTTGACGGCGGTTGGTCTCTTGAAGACCGTTCCCGCCTCCACTCTTCTGAGCAGCATGAGGTAGCGCTTCTCGTGCTCCTTCTCCACCTTCGCTATCTCGCGGAAGATACCGGCGATCTCGTCAAAACCTTCCTCTTCGGCAACCCTTGCGGCCTCCGGATAGAGAAGGGTGTGTTCCAGGTTTTCCCCGGCGGCGGCGGCCTTGAGGTTCTCGGCCGTTTTCCCTATAACGCCGGCGGGGTAGGCAGCCGTTATCTCGACCTCGCCGCCCTCAAGGAACTTGAAGAAGCGCTTCGCATGTTCTTTTTCGTTGTCTGCCGTATCGGCAAATAAGAAGGATATCTGTTCGAAACCTTCTTTCTTCGCCTGGGACGAGAAATAGGTGTATCTCATTCGCGCCTGCGACTCACCGGCAAAACTCGCCAGGAGGTTCTTTTCTGTTTCTGTTCCCTTTATACTCTTCATGACCTCCTCCGTTTCAACTCTTCCACAGGCCGTGGACGTTACAGAATTCCCGCGCCATGACGGAATCGCCTTTAATAGGAAAGAATGCCTCTGGCGATTCCGCCGGCTTCAGGAACCGGCGATAGACAGCGCCGTCGACAATGGCCTCGATCCATTCTATATAATGCTTCTCTTCCATTGGGTGTGCGACGGTCCCGACCTTTATCATAATCCCGTTGGCCTTTTCTTCGATCACCGGCACATGTTTCTCCAGAGAAGCATCAACGGTGTTTTCGGTAAGGATCTTCATCGGTTCATTGCAACAGACGAGGGCACCCTTTCCACCATGGAGCACTTCAACTATGTTTCCGCAGATCTCACACTTGAATACCTGAAGTCTTTCAGTCATGCACGTCTCCTTTCTCAATGAATTCAGCAACAAATCACGACGATGATGGATTGAGGTTAATACACGCCGGTAATGATGTCAATGCCCTGTTCCCTCATGGTATGAAGAGGTCGTCAGGGCGCATGGAAGCCACGATCACTCAGGCTGCACGGGCATAATTCTCTTTTAAGACTGTGGTTTTTATGATAGTTTATCCACAATGTTTGGCATTGGTCTCCCTGAACTCATCCTCATAATGATCGTGGCGTTACTGGTGGTAGGACCGAAAAAACTGCCCGATCTGGCCAGGTCCATTGGAAAAGCCCTTCATCAGGTCAAGAGCGTGACCGATGACGTAAAGCAGACATTCGAAGAGGATTTTGCCGCGGACGATACCCGGGACCCCGGGGATACGGAAGAGGCGGGAATGGCCGAAGCAGCAGGGAATGGCGGGCTGGACCTTATCGGATCGGCTGGTGTGGGTGAACCCGAGCTCGTCGAATCCCCCATCGAGGAGACGCCCGATCAGGATAAGGCCGCGGAGGCATCCGGGGCGGACGATGGACTTAAGGACGATCCAGGGGACCCATCGAACGCAGCCCAGGCGGGCGGCCATGGCAAGTTGAGGGGGTAACTGCAGACCTGATCGCCTTCCGCGGCGAAAGACGATGTCAGCCATCCTATGGCCAAGAAAATTCAAACAGACGAAAAACAACCCTTTGTATCCCACCTCAAAGAACTGCGTCAGCGTTTAATGATATGTCTTCTGGCCGTCTGCTTTGCATTCATCGTGACCTATTTTTTTCGGGAGAGGGTCAATGTGTTTCTCCTTCAGCCCTTCAAGAAGGTGATGCCGCCGGGGAGCAGTTTCATCTTTACGGGCGTTACTGAGGCTTTTCTCACGTATTTCAAAATATGGATCCTCACGGCCGTCACCATTTCATCACCCGTCATCATCCACCAGATGTGGATGTTCGTCTCCCCGGGTCTCTATGAGAAGGAAAGGAAATACGTGTATCCCCTCCTTTTCTGGGGCACCTTCTTTTTTGCCGTGGGGGTGACCTTCTGCTACACCGTCGTCATGCCCAATCTGTACAGGTTTTTTGTGAGCTACGCCTCGGACTTCGTTATCCCCATGCCCGACCTCAAAGGGTATGTCAGTCTCACGCTAAAACTCCTCGTCATCTTCGGGTTCATCTTCGAACTGCCTCTTGTCGCCTATTTTCTCGCAAGGGTAGGAATACTCAACTATCGTTTCCTGGCAAAGAAACGCAGATACGCGATCCTGGGAGCATTTGTTCTGAGCGCCATAATCACCCCGCCCGATCCTATCAGCCAGATACTGGTCGCCCTGCCCCTGTGGGGCCTTTATGAATTGAGTGTCGTCATCGCCCGGTTTTTTGGAAAGAAGGAGCCTGCAGATGAAGAAGCTTGATATCGTCATACTTGCCGCGGGCAAGGGTGAGCGGATGGTCTCGCGAAAACCCAAGGTCATGCACGAGATTATGGGCAAGCCCCTTCTCGGATATGTAGTCGAGGCCGCGCACAGCCTCGGGCCCGCACGGGTCATCGTCGTCACCGGTTATGGGCGTGAGACTGTCGAGGCCTACCTTGAAGGCAGGAACGTGACAACTGCGTTTCAAGCGGCGCAGAAGGGGACCGCCCATGCCCTGGCATCGGCCCGCGAGTTCTTCCAGGGAAACGACATCCTTGTTCTCCTGGGTGATGTGCCCCTTATGAGGAGAGCCACCCTTGTCGAATTTCTGGAATTCTGCCGTCTTTCGAGGTCTATCGTATTCCTGACGACGGACGTTGCCGATCCATCGGGGTATGGCCGGGTAGTGATGGAGGGTGATGTCATCACCGATATCCGGGAGGATTCCGATGCGACTGCGGAAGAGAAACGAATAAAGAGGATAAACACGGGAATCTGCTACATTCCGTTCGGTGATCTCGGGCTTGTCGACCTTATTGACAGCGGCAACAAGAAAGGTGAACTTTACCTGACGGATATCTGCAGGGTCGCGAAAGACAGGGGAGGACATGCAAAAGGATACTTTTGTCCCCGGCCGCAAGAAGTCCTTGGCGTCAATACTCTCAAGGGGCTTTTGGAGGCGAATGTCGTGATGAGGCAACGGATCAACGACGGGCATATGGCAAAGGGCGTTACCTTTCTTGACACCGACATCTATATCGAGAATGATGTTGTTATAGGGCGCGACACGGTGATCGCTCCCCACTGTTACATCACGGGAACCACGGTCATCGGGGAAGGGGTCGTTATCGGGCCCTCCTCGATCGTTAGAAACTGCAGGATACACAACGGTGTGACCATCGAGGGGTTCGTTGTGATGGACGGCGTGGAGGCAAAAGAGGGCGCCAGGATAGGTTCGTTCTCGAGGCTCAGTAAAAATGCGGTCCTTGAAGAAGGCGTCACGACAGATAGTCTCTCACAGAAGTGAAAGACGTGAAGCTGGTCGAGCAGCACAGGAGGAAATAGCAATGTGCGGTATCGTAGGGTATCAGGGCAGGGAAGGGGCACGGGATATTCTCATTGATGCTCTGAAGCGACTGGAGTACAGGGGCTACGACTCGGCGGGGATCGCCATATGGGATAATGGCGCCGTCAGGCTTGCCCGCAGGCAGGGAAAGGTGAGCGAGCTTTCCGATGCCATCCGTGACGGCAATTTCGATGGGTCCATGGGATTGGCCCACACGAGATGGGCTACTCACGGCGTCCCCTCCGAGCGCAATGCTCATCCCCACAAGGCCGGCGATGTCACCGTCGTGCACAACGGCATCATAGAGAACTATCTCGAGTTAAAGGAATCCCTGAAAAGGGAAGGGCATACCTTTGTGTCCGACACAGATACCGAGGTCATCCCCCATCTCATCGCGGGCGCCCTCGCGAAGGGAACAGGCTTTGAGGAGGCCGTCCGGCTTTCGTTGAAGAGGCTCAAGGGCTCCTATGCGGTAGGTGTCATCAGGGAGGGGGAAGAAACCCTTATCGCCGCAAAGAAAGAGAGTCCCCTCCTCATCGGGATCGGTGACGGAGAGTTCATCATCGCCAGCGATGCGCCGGCCATAATCAACAGGACGAACAGGTTCATCTTTCTCGAGGATGACGATATCGCGGTCATACAGAAGGGTGTTCTGAAGATAACGGACCTTGACGGCTCCGAGGTGAAGCGGGAGGTCCGGACCGTTCAGTGGTCTGGTGCCATGGCCGAGAAAGGCGGGTACCGGCATTTCATGCTCAAGGAGATATTCGAACAGCCGAGGGCCATATCAGACACTTTGATAGGAAGGATACAGGAAGAGGAGGGCGAGGTCTTCTTTGAAGAGCTGAACCTTCCTGATATCGGGAAGGTGAAGAAGATATGGATGGTCGCCTGCGGCACTTCCTACCATGCCTGTCTCATCGGAAAGCATATTTTTGAGGCAAACCTGAGGATACCCGTGGAGACCGACATCGCTTCGGAGTTCCGTTATCGCGACCCGATCCTCGACGAGAACGATCTCGTCATACTCGTTTCGCAATCGGGCGAGACGGCCGATACCATAGCGGCAATGAAAGAGGTGGGAAGGAGGGGCCTTTACACCCTGGCGATATGCAATGTTCTGGGCAGTACCCTCTCCAGGGAATGTCGGAGTGTCATTTATACCCACGCGGGGCCCGAGATCGGGGTGGCTTCAACGAAGGCCTTCACCACCCAGATCTCTGTCTTTTTCATGCTCATGCTTTACCTCGGCAGACACCTGGGCACCTTCGACAATGATGACGTAAGACGCCTTGTCGGCGAGCTGAAGAAGCTCCCCCACAAGATCCAGACGATACTCGATTCCAACGCGGCTGTTGAGGAACATGCCCGAAGGAACATGCATTACCAGCATTTTCTGTACCTTGGGCGGGGTATCAATTTTCCAACGGTCCTCGAAGGGGCCCTGAAACTGAAAGAGATCTCTTATATCCACGCCGAGGCTTACGCAGCCGGGGAGATGAAACACGGCCCGATCGCCCTTATCGACGAAAACATGCCCATAGTCTTCGTGTCGCCCAGAGACCAGACGTACAAGAAAACGTGCTCCAATATGGAAGAGGTTCTGACGCGCAGAGGCAAGGTGTTTCTTTTCACCGACGACGCGGCGCATGACATGGCCGACAGGGTCGATGAGGTCTTCATCATTCCCGAAACCATCTACGAACTGCAACCCATCCTTTCCATAGTGCCCCTCCAGCTCATGGCCTACTACATGGCGAACTTTCTCGGCACCGACGTCGACCAGCCGCGCAACCTCGCAAAGAGCGTAACCGTCGAGTGACGGCCTGAAGTTCAATATCTAATTCGTTTGATCGTGACGGAAAACGTGCGTGCTGCCGGCAGGAAACTCGACCTGAACATCATTCACGGCAAGCGAGATCGGCTGGACGCCCGGGGCCTCGCGTCCGCGCACAGTGAACGTTTCACGGGTAAGCCTGAGGTCCAATGAATGCCCCCGATACCGCATGCTGAGATCAAGGCGTTCAAGTTTTTCAGGAAGCTGCGGGCTGAACCGCAGGACGTCACCCGTGATCTCCGCACCTGTCAGGACGCGCTGGATAAGGTCGACTGTGCCCGCCATGGCGCCAAGGTGGACACCCTCCGCCGTTGTACCCTGCTGGATGTCGCTCACGTCGCTTTGCAGCGCCTCGGCAAAATACATCATCGCGCGCGCGCGATCCGACCGTGCCAGGACCCATGCGTGCACAACCCGGGATAGCGTCGATCCATGAGATGAGTGCGAATCGTAGTACTCGATGTTGCGCGGGATCGTTTCGTGCTTGAAGGAATAACCAAGGTGGACGAATAACTCCCGCAACTCATCCGCAGAGAACAGATAGAACAGCATGAGGACATCCGCCTGCTTCGAGACCTTGTATCGGTTTGGACTGTCGTTCTCCGCTTCAAGGATAAGATCCAGGCGCTGTATGTTGCCGTAGCGCTTGCGATAGTCGTCCCAGTCGAGCTCGGCCAGTGACTCATAGCCCTCGAACTGACTGATGATGCCGTCCTCGTGAAAGGGTACGAACATGCGGCGGCTGACATCGTCCCAGAGGGCGGTATCCTGCGCAGTCACGCCGAGCCTTGCAACGAGTTCAGTGCGCCGAATGTCGGGGATAAGATCGAGCACGTCGAGCGCCCTGCGCAGCACCCAGGCAGCCATGATGTTCGTGTAGGCGTTATTATTGAGACCGGGTGTCGATGAATCCGGATACCCTTCGTGAAACTCATCGGGCCCGACGACTCCCCGCAGTTCGTAACGTGCCCGCTCTTCGTTGAATGTCGCCATGCTGGACCAAAAGCGCGCGATCTCTATGATCAGTTCCGCGCCGTAGAACTGCAGGAACTCGTGGTCGTGCGTCACCTGGAAGTACTGCCACACGTTCCACGCGACCGCACTGCCCACATGGCGCTGCAGATAGGAGCTATCCGGTTTCCAACGTTTCGAACGGGGATTCAGATTGACTTCCTGGGTTTCCTCACGTCCGTCGCTGCCGCTTTGCCACGGGAACATGGCGCCGGCAAAGCCCGCATTTCTGGCCGCAGTGCGGGCCTGATCGAGACGGCGGTACCGGTACATGAGCAGGGACCGCGTGATCTCAGGAGTGCGATAATTGAGGGTAGGGAAGATGAACAACTCATCCCAGAAGATGTGTCCCTGGTAGGCCTCACCAGTCCAGCCGCGCGCGGGCACGCCGATGTCGAGCCCGATCGAATTGAGTGAAACCGCTTGCAGCAAGTGGAATATGTTCAGACGCAGCAGCATGGGAGCGTTGAGCTTGATCGGCTCCGGGCCTGGCAGCAAATGCACGTCGAATCGGTCCCACAGGTGTTTCCACGCCAGGACGTGAGCGTTCATAAGCGCGGTGAAACGCCCGGCGCCACCGATCGCCGCGCGAGCTGCCAGACTGCACTCCGAAATGGCGAAGTCACGCGAGGTATAGTGAGCCGCGATCTTCTCGAGGGAGAGTGTCTCGCCTTGCGTCAGTTCGATGCTGAACTCCTGCCCGATGAAGCCTCGCTCGTCGATGACCCGTCGCGAAACGGAACGCAACTCGCCCTGTACAAATGCGCGCGTTCGCGCTGCCTGGGCCAGGTGGATGTTCGACTGACACGTACGCACAAGGAGATGAACACCATCATCGGAGATGACCTCTCCCGACACCGGCTCCAAATGCTGGTTGTTGAATCTTTCGTAGAGCTTCGCTCCTGCGTTGACGACCCGGCCGTCGATGCCCGAGCGGATGGTTACAGACCCGGACCAGTTCTCGGCCCTGAGGGTCAGTTCCATCGCTCCCAGGTGCATATCCGCCATCGAGACCAGGCGCTCCTCCGTCAAGGTGGTGCGCCGTCCCTGGCCGTGTTCAAAGCTGATGGTCCGGTGCAGCATCCCGCGCCGGAGATCAAGCTCTTGCCGGTAGGAAAGAATGTTCACCGTTCCTTCGTCAAACCAGTCGTCGTCGGCAAAGCGCAACCCGATGGTCAGCCAGTTCGGGAAATTGACGAGGTCCTCGTTTTCAACACATCGGCCTGCGACATCGCTGCGAAGCCGATTATACCCGCCTGCCAGATACGATCCGGGGTAGTGCACGCCATCCGCCTTCGCCCACGGCGCGGCCCCGCGCGTGGCGAAGTACCCGTTTCCCAGAGTACACAGGGATTCCCGTATACCCTCGCGTTGTGGGTCGAAATCGTCATAGACGAGGGACCAGACGGAAGGCGGCTCAATCGCTACTTGCACGTATGAGAGGTCGGTGACGACGACATCGGCGCCTGCCTCACGCAGGGCCTGGGACTGTCCAACCCGGTCAACGCCTATGACAAGGTAGAATTGGCCTGCGCGGCCCGCGGCAACCCCTGCGATTGCATCCTCTACGACAACGGCCCGCGAGGTCTCGACCCTCATGCGTTGTGCCGCCTCCAGAAAAGCATCAGGTGCGGGTTTCCCTCTGAGATCCATACGTTCGATCTCACGCCCGTCCACACGTGCATCGAAGAGATGCGAGATGCCGGCGGCCTCGAGCACTGCAGCGCAATTGTTGCTGGACGACACGACGGCCGTCTTGATCTCCTGGGAGCGCAAGGCCTTTACCAGCTCGATCGCCGGTTCGTAGGGCTCGACGCCGTGTTTGTTCAGATGCTCCATGAAGTACCGGTCTTTGAGCTTGCCAAGTGCGCGTATACTCTGCGTGCCTCCCTCGTCCCCGGGGTTACCAGCAGGCAACGTGATCCCGCGGGATTCAAGAAAAGATGCGACACCGTCGTATCGCGGCTTGCCGTCGACATAGCGCCGATAGTCCGCTTCGATATCAAAGGGCGTAAAGGGTTCTCCTGTCCTGTGGGCGCGTTCTTGCAGAAACGCATCGAATAGCCGCTTCCAGGCCACGGCATGGACGCTCGCTGTCTTGGTCAGCACGCCATCGAGATCAAACAAAACCGCGTCAAAATCGCGTGGTGAGATAGATACGATAGACCCCATACTGCTCATATAGACTCCATTGGATTCTGGCTGCTGGCTGGGCCAGGTAAACCCGGAATACGCGCTGACCTCGGAAACAGCAGTTTCGCAGATCTTCTATCTCTGCAGGGATCTAACTGCGGGAAGTGCGCACTGACAAGATTTGTTTTTCTGTGGAAAGTCTAAGGGAAACGCTATTTTGTGTCAACGAAAAATAAGTCGGGGAAGCTGGTGCGCATCGTTGTATCTATTCAACTCCCGGCTCACGGCTCTTGAAATGGAACGGCCAGAAGCGACCTCCACCTTGCCTTCCAGCCCTCACCATGGGTGGCGCCTTCAATGATCGTCATCTTGCCGCGTACTTCATCGCCCGTTTGCTTCGCGAAAGACTCGGTGATGAATGGAGGAACCACGGTGTCTGCCGAGCCGGCGAAATGATGCTGCGGCAGGTACTTCAGCTTCCGCGCCCGATGAATTGGGTTCAAGGATCCCTCGAGGGGACTGACGCCGTGATAGCGATTCACCGCCTCTGTATCAAGATTTCCTGCCACCGTTCTCAAGCTGACGACATCGCTGCGGCCCGATGCTATCAGCACGGCGATGGCAGCTCCGCCGGAATACCCGATGAGATTGAGCCGACGCGACCCTGCATCGGCGCGAAGCCGGTCCACCGCCTCGTTCATGGCCTTGACAACCTCGTTTGAGAAGCGCCTGGCCGACCAGTAGATCGGATCGCAGACGGGAAAGGGGCCTGCTGTGTATTGTCCGGGACGTGCCAGATAAGCCACGTTGGCGGCGGGGTCCATTGCCGCAAGCTCCAGCACGAGAGGTTTTCCGGGCGTGGGGTCGGCTGAGAGCTGCCTTCTGGTCAGCCACGCAGCCCCGTCCCCTTCGATGTATACGGTGAGATCCCCACCGGGCTCGGAGGCTCGCAGGTATGCGGTGAGAACAAAATCCTTCGTTTCGATAAAGATCTTTCTGAACCCCGCCGCCCGGGCAATCCTGTCCGCTGCCTCGT